>DATIRX010000343.1:0-26399 GCA_035469225.1 Bryobacteraceae bacterium | reverse complement strand
CGAGTTCGCGCCCCGGTGGATCCTGGAGGTCGGCTATGTCGGCTCGAGCGGAATCAACCTTACGGACTACAACCACAATTACAACCTGGCCAGTATCGCGACGGCCGCCAAGCCGGTTAACGGCGTGACCAGTACCACGGTTGCCAATCGCGATCTCCGCGTTCCCTACCTCGGGTTCGGAGCCAGCACTTTACAGGGCACGGCCTATGACGGGGTCTCCAACTACAACAGTCTGCAGATATCTGCCCACAAGCAATTCGCGCGAGGCTTCTCGGTCCAGGGCGCTTACACCTTTAGCAAGTCCCTGACCAACATTTACAACTCGACGGCCAATAGCAACCTGGCGACCGACATGGCGCAGCAATATGGGCCTTCGAATTTCAACCGCCCGCAGCGTTTCATCATCAACTACAGCTGGGATCTGCCTTTCGGAACGCACACCGGCGTGCTCGCCAAAGTGGCGGAGGGATGGAATCTGTCGGGAGTTACTACGATTCAGAACGGCGTCCGGCTGACGCTCATCGATACCCGCGGCGGCACGGCTTTCGGGAACTCCCAGACGAGCGTGGAAGGCGGATACAATCGCGCGCAAATATGCCCCGGGAAGACCTACGGAGATTTGATTACGCCGGGCGACATCAAATCCAGGTTGGGAGGAAACAGCGGCGGCCCCGGATACATCAACAGCGCAGCTATCTGCGCGCCTAACGCGATCAATCCGGACGGCACGGCCACAACTCTGGCGGCCTGCCCTGGATGCGCTACGCTTTATGGCAATTCCGGCGTCGGGATTCTGCCGGGCCCCGGCCAGCTTAACTTTGATAGTGCGATCATCAAGACGACGCGCATTACGGAGCGCCAGTCGATTCAGTTCCGTGCGGAATTCTTCAACCTGTTCAACCACGCGCAATTTAACGGTCCTTCGCAGAACGGGCCCGTAGCGGCGCTGCCTCAAGTAAACTCGCCGACCGGCGGTTGGATCACCAGCACCAGCGTCAACCCGCGCGTCATTCAATTCGCGCTGAAGTATTCGTTCTGATCTTCGGAGGACTCGATCCGCTGGCCCTCGAGGCTGCGGGTCGAGTCTTTCCCGTCGAAACGGGCGTGGTAGTAGGCTAGTATGGAGCCGCCTACCATGATTCGTACTGCGATCCTGTTCACGATTGCTGCTTTCGGAATCGCGCCTGTTTTTGGCGCGTCCGCCTGCGAGAGCCTTACGGCTTTGAAGCTCCAGAACGTCAGTATTACCGGCGCGGCCACGGTCGCGGCGGGGGCCTTTACTTCGCCCCTTCCTCCGGCAAAAGGCAAGCAACCGCCATCCTTCAAGAATCTACCGGCGTTCTGCCGCGTCTCGGCGACCCTGACACCTTCGAGCGATTCCGAGATCAAGATCGAAGTCTGGCTGCCCGAGAGCGGCTGGAACGGGAATCTGCAGTCGGTCGGCAACGGGGCCTGGGCCGGGACCATCAGCTATCCCGCCATGGCGACGGCGCTCGAAGCAGGTTACGCCTCCGCCAGCACGGACACGGGCCACACCGGCGGCAATCCGGCGACGTTTATCCCCGGGCATCCGGAAAAGGTGATCGATTTTTCGTACCGCGCGGTGCATGAAATGACCGTCGCGGCCAAGGCGATCATTACGGCGCGCTACGGGAACGGTCCCAAGTATTCCTATTGGAATGGCTGCTCCACCGGCGGGCGCCAGGCGTTGACGGAAGCGCAGCGCTATGCCGCCGACTATGACGGCATCATCGCCGGCGCGGCGGCCATCTACACCACGCACCTTCAGGGCGCGCAGGTGTGGAGCGCGGCAGCCGTCCACAAGGACCCAGCCAGTTACATCCCGCCCGCCAAGTACGCAGTGCTGCACGCCGCGGTGCTGGAGGCTTGCGACGAGCTGGACGGCGCGAAAGATGGAGTACTCGAGAATCCGACTAAGTGCCGTTTCGATCCGAAAAAACTGCTGTGTAAGGATGCCGACGGGCTTCATGTAGACGAGCTGGCCTGTCTAACCGCTCCGCAGATGGAGGCGGCTCGCAAGCTCTACGCGGGGCCGGTAAACTCGCGCGGGAAGTCGCTCTTTCCGGGCCTTGAGCGCGGCAGTGAAACCGGCTGGGCGACGCTCTCCGGCACGAAGCCCATGGCTCTGGCGGAGGAGACCTACAAGTTTCTGGTGTTTCAGGACGCCAACTGGAACTATCTGACGTTTGACGCCGAGCGCGACATGGCTCTGGCCGACCAGAAGGTCGGCCCTACCATGAACTCCATCGATCCCAACCTGAGGCCGCTGTTCGCCCGCGGCGGGAAGGTGCTGATGTATCACGGCTGGGCGGATCCCGGGATCGCTCCGCGGAACAGCGTCAACTATTACGAGAGCGTGGTGGAGAGGCTGGGCCAGGCGGCGACCTCGAACTCGCTGCGCCTGTTCATGGTTCCCGGGATGGGCCACTGCCAGGGCGGCGACGGGACGAGCACCTTCAGTATGATTGACGCTCTCAGCAAGTGGGTGGAGCAAGGCAAGGCACCGGAGCGCATCGAGGCATCGCGCGTGCGCGGCGGACAGACGGACCGGACTCGTCCTCTGTGCCCGTATCCGCAGGTGGCGGTTTACAAAGGGTCCGGCAGTACGGACGATTCGGCGAACTTTTCGTGCAAGGTGCAGTAGAGGAGAGATATGCGTACGATTCTGATTTTGGTGCTGGCTCTGGTTCCTGCGTTTGGCCAGATCGATTTGTCCGGTGAGTGGAACCCGGTATTCCACGAAGATCAACCGGAACGCATCCCGGGGCCGGACATCGGCGATTATCTCGGGCTTCCTATAACAGACGCGGCTCGCTTGCGCGCTGAAGCGTGGGACGCCGAGATTCTGACGCTGCCCGAGCATCAGTGCAAGCCGCACCCTGCGGACTACGGGCCGCGGGGACCTTTCAATCTGCGGATCTGGAAGGAAGTGGATACGCCTACGCAGCAGATCGTCGCCTGGCACACGCACGGCTCCTGGCAGGCTCCGGAGCGCACGATCTACATGGACGGCCGCCCGCATCCGCCGGAATACGCGGCGCACACCTGGCAGGGATTTTCCACGGGGAAGTGGGAGGGCGATATTCTCACCGTGACGACGACGCATCTCAAGATCGGCTGGATCCGGCGTAACGGCATCCCGCGCAGCGATCGTGCCACTCTAACCGAGCATTGGATCCGGCACGGCGACCGTCTGACGCTGGTCAGCATTGTGAACGATCCGGTGTATCTGACCGAGCCGTTCATCCGCTCCACGGATTTCGAATTGGATCCGCACCAGCAAATCGATCCGTACCCGTGCGAATCGGTGACGGAGGTGCCGCGGCCGAAAGGCGACGTGCCGAATTTTCTGCCGGGGACGAATCCGTTCCTGAGCGAGTTTGCGATGAAGCACTCGATCCCGGAGCAGTCTGCCAAGGGTGGGTCTGCGACGATGTATCCCAACGGCGGCGTACCCGCTCCCGTCAATCGTCCGGTGCAGGTGCCCAGCCTGATGGACGACGGCGAAATCCATGTTCTGCCGGTGCAGGGCGACGTCTACATGCTGGTGGGTGGGGGAGGAAACACCACCATCCAGGCGGGCAAGGACGGTGTGCTGGTGGTGGACACCAAGCAGGCGGCGCAGGCCGAGAAACTCGTGGCGGCCATCCGCAAGATCTCCAGCAAGCCGATCCGCTACATCATCAACACCAGCGCGGATCCGGATCAGACGGGCGGCAACGAAAAGGTGGCGGACGCCGGCCGCACCATCACCGGCGGAAACGTCGCCCGGTACAACGCCGAGTTTCCGGCGACCATGGTGGCGCATGAAAAGGTTGCTGCCCGGATGCGCGATGCGGGTTCGCCGCCCGCCTCCTGGCCTATGGACACGTACTTTACCGAGGGCAAGGACCTGTTCGTAAACGGCGAAGCGGTCCAGATCTTTCATCAGCCGGCGGCGCATAGCGACGGCGACAGCCTGGTGTTTTTCCGGCGGTCGGATGTGGTGAGCACCGGCGATCTTTTCGTGCCGGACCGCTACCCGGTCATCGACGTCGCTAAGGGCGGCAGCATCAACGGGCTTGTCGCGGCGATCAACCGCGTCCTGGATCTGACGGTTCCAGCCGACAAGGAAGAAGGCGGCACCATGGTGATCCCCGGCCGCGGGCGGCTGTGCGATGAGGCCGACGTGGTGGAATACCGCGACATGCTGACGATTGTCCGCGACCGCATCCAGGACCTGGTGAAAAAAGGGCAGACGCTGGAGCAGGTGAAGGCGGCACGGCCGACACGCGACTACGATCCGCTGTACGGTCCCTCCGATGCGTTTGTCGAAGCGGCCTACCGGAGCCTGGCGGCAAAGAAGTAATCTTCGTTTGGAGATATAGTATGATTCATGCTCTCTCGACGAACCATGCTTCTCGCGCCTCTGGCGGCTCCTTTCATTGACGCGATCCCCGCGTCGGCGGCACCCGGAAAAATGGTCCTGAGCATCCACCAAACCACCTCGCAGCGCGCGGGCTACCGCAAGATCCTGGAAGGCTGGGCCAAGGCCGGCATCAAAAACGTCGAGATCAGCGACCGGATACTGGACGATTTCCTCAAGACGGACAGTTTGCCGGCAGCCAAGAGCGTGATCACCGATAACGGGCTGACGATGGTGTCCGGCGCCTCCGTGCTCCAGGATTTCTGGAACAAGAATGCGGGTTTCGCCGCGCAGATGGACATCTGGAAGAAGCGCTGCGAGCAGTTCGCGTCACTGGGATCGACCAAGATTTACTGCCCCAGCACCACGAATCGCATGGTCAAGGAAGAGGACTACAAGACCGTTCCGGACGCCATCCGCGAGGCCGGCGACGTGGCCCAGCAGTACAACCTGACCGGCATGATCGAGTTCGCCCGCAGCTCGACGCTGATCGCCACGCTGACCACATCGCTGAAGCTGATTCGGGAAGCCGGGCATCCGAATGTGCGCCCGATGCTGGATTGTTATCACTTTTGGTCGGGAATGGGTAAGTTCGAGGATCTGGACATGCTGAAGCCGGGCGAACTGGCGCATGTGCATTTCAATGACACGCCGGATATTCCTCGCGAGCTGTTCGGGCAAACTACTCGCCTGATTCCAGGCGATGGCGTTAGTCCGCTGGTTCGTATTCTGAAGAAACTGGCCGAGAAGGGCTATGACGGCGCTTTATCGGTGGAGCTATTCCTACCGGAGCTGCAGGGCGGCGATCCCCGGGAGGTCGCTGCACAGATCCGCACTAAGTGCGAAAAAGTCATGCGCGAAGCGAATGTGCTCTAGGATGGTGCCCAGACTGTTTCTGCTGGGGCTGGCGGCAGCGCCACTTTTCGCTGCGGCCAACGACTGCGACCGAGCTTGTCTCAAGACGGCTCTGGACCAGTATCTGACGGCCGTCATTAAACACGATCCTTCCGCTGCTCCCTTGTTTGTCGGCTTCCGGCAGACGGAGAATGCCGTCGTCGTTCGGCCGGGCACGGGAGTCTGGAAATCGGTCACCGGCCTCGGAAAGATGCAGCGCCGCTACCTGGATGCAGCCAGCGGCCAGGCTGCCTACTTCGGCATCGTCGAAGAAGGCAGTAATCCTGCAATTGTCACCGTGCGGGTGAAGGTGGACAATCGAAAAATCACGGAAGCCGAATGGCTGATCGCGCGCGACGGCGACCCTGGGCTCAACGGACCTGCCACGGCCAAACAGACCTCCGGAAATGTCTTCGACACGAACAATCTGATCGCGAATCCGCCTCCCGAAAGAGTTGTTCCCAAGGGGGAGCGCCTGCCGCGGGAGGCCCTGATCGCCATCACCAACAGCTATTTCGACGGCCTGACGACGCACGACGGGTCTATCATCCTGGCGCACCCGGGGTGCAGCCGTCTGGAGAACGGAAGGGCCATGACCGGGGCCGCGTCGGGGCGTGGCGGTAAGAGCGGGGAGCCGAACGATTGCACCTCCGGTTTGACAAACTTCAGCGCGGCGCTGGTCGCGGCCCGCCGGTACCCCGTGGTGGATGAGGAAGCGCAGGCGGTGCTGGCGATCGCGGTATTCGTCCGGCGCCCGGGTGTGGCCACGCGCCGAAATGTATTCAGCGAATGGTTCTTCATCGATCACAGCAAGATCCGCACGATCTATTCGGCCATGTTCTATCCGCCGGCCGAACAGCCGGTGCCGAACTGGCCGCCTTACGACGGCAACTGGCCGCTGCCGGCCTCGCTTGCGCCGCCGGCGCAATCAAAACAGTAGTTTCAGCGCGAACTGCAACTGGCGCGAATCCTGCGCGCTCGAAATGCGGCCGAAGTTTGGAGTGAACGCGATCCGGTTGGGGATGTTGAAATTGGGATGGTTGAGCAGGTTGTAGGCCTCGGCGCGGAACTGCAGCCGGGCGGGTTCTCTCAACACAATCTCCTTTTGCAGCGAAAAATCGAATTCCTGCAGTCCCGGGCCGATCGCGCTGTTGCGTGGAGCGTTCCCGAAGGTATACAGCGCGGGCAGGGAAAACACCGACGTGTCGAACCACTGGTTGGGCGTACGCCGGCCGTGGTTCGGATCGGCGGAGACGTTGGGGCGCTGGGCCGGACCCGCGCCGATATTGGCCTGATCGCCGGCAATATTCACCGTGAAAGGCGCTCCCGACTGCGCCGTGAAGTTGCCACCCGCCTGCCATTGGCCCAGCATGGCTGCCACCCATCGGATGTTTGACGCCGCAGGAATCTGATACACCAGGCTGACCACCGCGCGATGGCGATGATCGAAACTGGACGACGCTTTCTCCGCCCCCAGGTTGCGCACATCCTGCGGAAGATTGGCTTCATTGAGCGTAGCGCCCGGATCGGACGCGTCGTCAATGGAATGCGACCAGGTCCAGTTCGCATCGAACGTCAATCCCCTGCTTACACGGCGCTTGAAGCCCAGAGCCAGCGCGTGATAGGTGGCCCATCCGTCCCAGCGGATGGTGTTGAACTGGCTCAGCTGTGGAATCGGCCGGCGGGACGCGATGTCGCCAGGGCCGGGCAGGGGCACATTCCCCACGGTGGAGCTGTCGGCGTGCACGGTGCGCGATCCGATGTAGGCCAACGACAATACCGAGCCTCGGGCAACCTCGCGCTCCAGGTTAAGATTCCAGACCTGGTTGTACTCAATCTTGAAATCGTGATTCAGGTTGTTGCCGCTCACGGTTCCCAGCGAAGTGGTCGTCAGCGCATTTTCGATCTTGAAACTAGGCGCGGCCGCGGCCGTGGAGCTCACGGTTTTGGTGACGAAGAACGGAAGGTTCTGAGCGAAGTTGGAGATGATGCTATACGCGGCCTGATTGGGATAGATCCCAAAGCCGCCGCGCAGGACGGTATTCGAATGGCCGGGCAGGGTCCAGGCAAATCCGGCGCGCGGGGCCAGACGCAGCGGCCGCGAGGTCAGCAGACTGTTATTCCACCCGGCTGCGGCGGAAGTCACGTAACCAATAGGAAGCAGCGGCAGCAACGCATTCGCGGCAGCAGAGATGTTTCTCGCGGAATCGCTGGCGATGACGAAGCGCCCGCCCGCCACCGAAGAGTCGATCGCGGCGATCCGGTTGCCCGCGTCCGTCATGTTCCGGTTGTACTCATAGCGAAGTCCGACGTCGAGCTTCAGGTTGCGGGTGACCTGCCAGCTATCTTGCAGATAGAAATGTCCCCAGTTGGCGTTGGCGTCCATGGCTGCGCGGCCCAGGCCCACCTGTGCCGTGGTCGGATCGCCCAGAAGGAAATCGGCAAACGCATTTCCATTCCCCAGTCCGGCGGCCGAGGAGGTGAATCGCGGCGTGAACGAGAAAATCCCGCGGGCTCCGTTGGGATTGACCGGCCGCAGATCGTAGTGCATCAGATACACGCCGAACTTGATGGAATGCTCCCGCCAATGGAAGCTGGCGTTGTCGAAGAACTCGAAATCGCGGTTCCTGCGAAACGTAAACAGGGCCGGGTCGCCCATGGTTGTGAATTGTCCGCCGAAGGACACCTGGGGGAAGCCCATATCCAGCGGATTCGAGGTAACGCCCTGCAAGCCTGCGCTGCCGGCAAACGTATTCCCGGCGTTCGGGCTGGTTTGCCCGCCCCCTACCGTGAGGAATCCGAAACGCGCTTCGTTCAGCAGCGCGGGCGAGAAAACGTGCGTCCATCCGGCCACGCCATTCAATGAGTGCGTGCTGAGGAACCGGCCGAAACCGGGCAACAGGCTCTCCTGCAAGACTCCCGATCCAAAGGGATCGAACTGGCGGGCGTCGAACAGCGAAAAGCGCGCATACGCCGTGTCGTTCATCGAGAACTGGTGATCCAGACGCGCACTGAAGTTATTGGTGTTGACGCGCTGGACTTTCGAGGCCAGCAGGTTCTGCGCGATCCCCGACAGGTTGGCGCGCGGAATATTCTCGAGTAGCGCAGTGGATACCCGGTCCAGGCCGGTTACAGGAATGCGATTCCCAGGAAAGGGTTGGCGTGCGCCCCCGGCGGCATTGTCCGGATCATAAACGGGCGGCAATCCGGTGAAGTCGCCTGTCCGCATTGCATCCGTGGGAACCGAGAACGTGTTGGTGAGCGACTTGCGAACTCGCTGGCCTTCGTAGGTTACGAAGAAGAACGTTCGATTTCGGATCACGGGCCCGCCCAGGCCTCCCCCGAACTGGTTCTGGCGGAATGGAGGAATCGGCGCGGTCTGCGAATCGAAATAATTCTTCGCATCGAAGACGTCGTTGCGGACGAACTCGAACAGGCTCCCGTGCAGGGTATTCGATCCGGACTTGCTCACGACGTTAATGACGGCGCCGGATTTTCCTCCGAACTCGGGAGCGTAGGAAGTCTTCTGAATATTGAATTCGCTGATCGATTCGATGGAAGGCGCGACCACCATATTATTGAAGTGTTCATCCGTCACCGTCGCCCCGTCGATTAAATACAGGTTGTGCCCGCTGCGCTGTCCCAGCACATTCACCAGAGTTCCGGCCTGCTGCATGGCATCGCCGCGCGTGCCGCCGGGGGGACGGACCACGCCCTCGCTCAGCATCGCCAGATCCAGAAACTGCCTGCTCTTCAGCGGCATGCTGACGATCTGGCGGCTCAGGATCACGTCCTTGATTTCGGCCGATTCCGGCTGGACATCGCCGGCGTTGGCCTCCACCACCACAGTTTCATTCGCGTTGCCGATCTGAACGGTGAAATCGTAACGCACGGTATCGCCGACGTGTACTTCCACATTCGATAACACCGCCTGCTTGAAATTCGGAGCGTTCACTTTTACCGAGTATTCGCCGATCGGAAGCTGCGCCAGCAGATACTGTCCGGCGCTATTGGAAATCGTGGTGAACGTTTGCCCGGTCCGGGCCAGTTCGGCAACTACGCTGGCGCCCGGCAGGGCTCCCCCCAAAGCATCCCGCACGCTGCCGGCGATTTCCCCGGTATTCATCTGAGCGAGCAAGCGTATCGCGCCCAGCAGAAGGAAGGCGGATTTTAACGGGTTACACATCCAGGCCAGCGGCTATGTCTATTGTTTCAGATAGGCCCCTAAGCGTCCACAAAAGAGATAGAATCACGTGGATAGGATGAGGAGACCCTCCATGCGCTCTACCCTCGTTGCTTTCGGCGCCCTCGCGATCATGGCCGGCTTCGTGCTCACCGGCTATTTCGCCCCTCACGCCGAGGCCGCCACGGGACCCATTCCGCTCAACTGCAACCGCGCATGCCTCGAAAACCTGGTCGATCAGTACCTGGCGGCGGTGGTGGCGCACGATCCCAAGCGTCTGCCGCTCTCTAAAGATGCCAGGTACACCGAGAACAGCCAGGTCCTCGACCTGGGCGACGGGTTCTGGAAGACCGCGGGAGGCCGCGGAAAATACACGCACATCTGGGCCGATCCGGAGTTCGGCCAGGTGGCTTACATGGGCACCATGCGGGAAGCTGGCGGCCCGATCCTGATGAGCCTGCGGCTGCGTGTCGAGCTGGGCCGCCTCACGGAGATCGAGAGCGTGTACTTCAGGCCCGGCGGCGGGGGGCCGAACAACATCGCCGAAATGGACGCGCCCCACAAGCCCGAGGATTTCTGGTTCAAGTCGATTCCGCCGGCGCAGCAGATGTCGCGCCAGGAATTGATCTCGGTCGCCGACGGTTACTTCGCGGGCCTGCAGCATAACGACGGCAAGGGCATCAACGGAACGGGCACGTATCCCTTCACCAACGATTGTTCGCGCATCGAAAACGGAAGCCTCACCGCGAAGGCTCCCCCGCGCACCCCCCCGCCCGCCGATGGCATCGACGCCTTCGCCATGGACTGCATGGCGCAATTCAAGCTGGGCTACTACTTCGTGGTGCAGAACATCCACGGGCGCCGTTACCCGGTGGTGGACCGCGAGCGCGGAGTGGTCTGGTCCCAGGTGGTGTTCGACCAGGGGACGGTCAACAAAGGCATCCTCTCCGATGGGAGGCCGTACGAGTTCAAGGGCTTCAACCGGCCTTCGAGCATCCTGGTGACGGAGGCGTTTCTCATCGAAAACGGCAAGATCCGCCGCGTCGAAATGGTCGGCACTACCGCGGCATATCACACCAATTCCCCCTGGCCGGGCGGCCTGAGCGGGAACTAGGATTACTGAGGAAACACATGACACGATTTTCAATCTTGCTGGCCTGCGCCGTTTCGGCGTTGGCGCAACGCCCGTCGAATCCAGCGCTGCTGGTGCCCCAGGAAGCTCCGCCCCTGGACTACGTCGCCGTGGCGAACCCGCTTCCGGTGCCTGACGCGGCCGCGATGGGAGCCTCTTCGGACGTCACCTTCGATTCGAAGGGTCATCTCTACGTCCTTAGCCGCGGAACCAAGCCGCTGACGGAGTTCGATGAAAACGGCAAGTTCGTTCGAGCGTTCGGCGACGGCCTGTTCACCCGCAGCCACGGCATCCGCATCGACAAGGACGGCAATATCTGGGCCACCGACGTCGGCGCGCACACCGTCATGAAGCTCAGCCAGCAGGGCGAGGTGCTTCTTACGCTCGGCGAAAAAGGTCAAGCCGGCGTGTGGGACGACGCAACGCATCGCTTCAACGAACCGAATGATATTGTCTTCGCGGCGAATGGTGACCTGTTCATCACGCAAGGACACACGCCCGGAGCCGGACGGGGCGGCGTGCAACAGAACCCCGGCGTCCTCAAATTCGACAAGAACGGTAAGTTCATCAAGTTCTGGGGCGGCAAAGGCACCGAGCCCGGCAAGTTCGAAGTGGCACACGGGATCGCGATCGACGCCAAGGGTTTGCTGTGGGTGACGGATCGCGAGAACCAGCGAATCCAGATTTTCGACCAGGACGGCAAATACATGCGCGAAGTAAAATATGCGGGTCTGCCGTGTTCGCTCGATATCGGCAAACAGTACATCTATATGGTCAACGGATTCGCGGGCCAGCTTCTCAGGATGGATCTGGACGGAAAAGTTCTGGCCGCCGTGGGGAAACCCGGCCCGGCAGGCAGTTGGGGCGAATTCGGGGAGGCCCACTTTATTGCAGTGAGTCCCAAGGGCGAGATTTACGTCGCCGATTCGGTCAATCGCGCGGTGCAGAAGTTTGTAAAGAAATAACTAGGCTCTCTGTACCGACGCCTTGGTGATCTGTTTGATCGCGGGCGTTCCGCACTGCCGCATGATCAGCTGCAATTCCGCGCGCAGGATATCGAGCACGCGTTCCACGCCCGCCTGCCCGAAGGCGGACAGTCCCCATAAGTAGGGACGGCCGATTCCCACCGCGCGTGCGCCCAGCGCCAGAGCTTTGTAAACGTCGGTGCCGCGCCGGAAGCCGCCATCGACCATCACCGGGATCGGACCCGCGCCGTCGACTACTTCAGCCAAACAGTCGATGGTCGCCAGACCGCTTTCCTCCGCGCGCCCGCCGTGATTCGAAACGATGATGCCGTCGGCGCCGTGCTGGCGCGCCAGGATCGCGTCCTCGCGCGTCACAATGCCCTTGAGCACGATCTTCATGCGCGTGAATTTCTTTAGCCGGTCGACCGAAGTCCAGGTCAGTGCCGGTTCCACCAGCGCGAGGCTGCCCGTATCGATCCCCGCGTACATGGGCTTCCCCTGCTGGCTGAAGGTAGCCGGTCCGCCGCCTTCGTGGCAGGCTCCGCAGTTGCGCGTGTCCTGCGGGCGAATGCGGGCCTGCGTTTCGGTGTTGCGGCCGGCCTGCTGATCGACGGTGAACACCAGCACTGGACTTCCGGAATCCTCGGCGCGCTTCACCAGTTTCTCGGTCGCATCCCAGCGTGACGTGGTGTAGAGCTGAAACCAGACCGGCTTTCCGTACGTTTTGTTGACCTCCTCAATCGGAATGCTGGTCTGCGTCGAGAGAATCATCTGGGTCTGCTTATTTGCGGCGGCGCGCGCCGTCGCCAGCTCGCCATCGGGATGGAACGCCCGCTGCGATCCGCAGGGACAGATAAAGACCGGCGATTCCCACATCTGGCCGAAGACTTCGGTCCGCAGATCGGGCTTGCTGCCATCCACCAGCCGCCGCACCCGCAGGCGGTAGTGCTGGAAGGCTTCGTGATTCACTTTCAGCGTAAGGTCATCGTCGACGCCGCTGGCCATGTAGCCCCAGTGCGCTGGAGGCAGCGCAAGCCTGGCGGCTGCTTCGAAATCCATGACGCTAAGCGCTTCACCCGCCTTGGTCAGTTGTTGCCCGCGGAGGTGAGGAAGTAGCGGGCTGGCGGCGAGGAATTGCAGGAACCGTCTGCGGTCCGGGCTCATGACCTGCCACTGTATCAATAAAAAAGGCCGCCCGTCTCACCTCAATGAGACAGGCGGCCCATTCTGACTTCTGACTACTGTCTTCTGACTACTGCGGGCAAGAGCGCACAGCGCGCGGCGTGCTCCTTCGGTGAAGCTTGCTCACGCCGCGCTGCGTTGTGCGCGATTACAGCTTAGTAGTCCATCCCGCCGCCGGGACCATGCTCGCCGCCCGGCATGGGAGCTTGCTTCTTCTCCGGGATCTCGGCGATCATCGCTTCGGTGGTCAGCATCAACGCGCTGATGGAAGCCGCGTTTTGCAGGGCCGAGCGAGTCACCTTGGTCGGATCGATCACGCCGCTCTTCACCAGGTCTTCGTAGTTCGCGGTGGCCGCGTTGAACCCGAAGTTGGAGTCCTTGTTGGCGCGGATTTTCTCGATCACGACGGCGCCTTCATAACCGGCGTTGCCGACGATCTGCCGAACCGGCTCTTCGCAAGCCCGGCGGATAATGTTGACGCCGATCTTCTCATCGCCTTCCAGCTTGACGTCGTCCAGAGCCGACGCTGCGCGCAGCAGAGCTACGCCGCCGCCGGGGACGATGCCTTCTTCCACCGCCGCACGAGTGGCGTGCAGCGCGTCTTCGACACGAGCCTTCTTCTCTTTCATTTCGGTCTCGGTCGCCGCGCCGACTTTGATTACTGCCACGCCGCCGGCCAGCTTCGCCAGGCGCTCCTGCAGCTTCTCGCGATCGTAATCCGAAGTGGTTTCTTCGATCTGTGCGCGCAACTGCTTGATGCGGCCTTCGATGGCCTTCTGTGCGCCGCCGCCATCGATGAGGGTGGTGTTGTCTTTATCCACCGTCACGCGCTTGGCCCGGCCCAGGTCTTCCAACTTGACGCCTTCGAGCTTGATGCCGGTCTCTTCCATGATCGACTTGCCGCCGGTCAGGATGCCGATGTCTTCCATCATGGCCTTGCGGCGGTCGCCGAAGCCGGGAGCCTTTACCGCGCAGGCATTGAGCGTGCCGCGCAGCTTGTTGACGACCAGGGTCGCGAGCGCTTCGCCTTCCACTTCCTCGGCGATCACCAGCAGCGGCTTGCCCGAGCGTGCGATCTGCTCCAGTACCGGCAGCAGGTCCTTCATGTTGCTGATCTTTTTCTCGTGGATCAGGATGTAGGGATCTTCGAGAACGCATTCCATGCGGTCCGGATCGCTGATGAAGTACGGCGAAAGGTAGCCGCGATCGAACTGCATTCCTTCGACGGTCTGCATCTCGGTGACCATGGTCCGGGACTCTTCCACCGTGATCACGCCATCCTTGCCGACCTTTTTCATCGCGTCCGCAATGGTTTTGCCGATGGTCTCGTCACCGTTGGCGGAGATTGTCCCCACCTGGGCGATCATGTCGCCGCTGACGGGCTTGGAGAACTTCTTCACTTCCTCCACCACCAGATCCACGGCCCGCTCGATGCCGCGCTTCAGCGCCATCGGGTTGGCTCCGGCGGCCACGCTCTTCACGCCTTCGCGGTAGATCGCCTGCGCCAGAATGGTCGCGGTGGTGGTGCCGTCGCCGGCGATGTCGGAGGTCTTCGAAGCAACCTCGCGCACCATCTGCGCGCCCATGTTCTCGAGCGGATCCTTCAGCTCGATTTCTTTGGCCACGGTGACGCCGTCTTTGGTGATGGTCGGGCCGCCGAACTTTTTCTCCAGGACGACGTTGCGGCCCTTAGGACCCAGCGTCACCTTCACGGCGTCGGCCAGTTGGTTTACTCCGCGCAGGATTGCCTGGCGGGAATTTTCGCTATATACGATTTGTTTTGCTGCCATGGTTCAATCTCCTTAAGCCTTCGCCTTTTTACCAGCGCCTTCGATCACGCCGAGCACTTCATCCTCGCGCATGATCATGTATTCGTTGCCGTCCACCTTGATGTCGGACCCGGAATACTTGCCGAACAGAATGCGATCGCCTGCCTTGACGTCCAGCGGAATCAGCTTCCCGTCGTCGTTGCGCTTGCCTTGTCCCACCGCCACCACTTCGCCTTCTTGCGGCTTTTCCTTGGCCGAGTCCGGGATAATGAGCCCGCTCGCGGTCTTTTCGTCGGTAGCTTCGAGCCGTTTGACCACGATCCGGTCATAGAGCGGTCGAATGTTCATAGTCCAACCTCCAGTTGAGTTTACGTTTGAGAGAATCTTGATTTGAATGGGGCCTGGCAGAAGTGCCAAAACCCACTCCTGTATTATTAGCACACTCCATCGAGGAGTGACAATATAGTTCTGTAAGTGATTATAAAATAAGGTGTTATAGTTTATCCCCGCAACACTCCTTGACCGAAACGTTTGCCGGAATGCGCCAGGGGAGGTGGCATCCGAAAATGTTCTTCCAAGTTAGTGGTATTTCCGGCTTAGTCCTCTCACCCGAAGTGTTATCCGATCACGATTCGCCGGTTATGCTCGCCATCGGCGCTCAGGGCGATCTCGATCCGGTCGGCGGGCATCAGCTCGCGAAACTTCTCGCCCCACTCGATCAGCACCACGGCCTCCCGATCGAAAATCTCGTCCAGTCCCAGGGTCGCAACCTGGGCGGCAGTGTCCAGACGATACAGGTCGATGTGCAGCACCCTTCCGTATTCGTGGATCAGGGTAAACGTGGGACTGGCGACTTCGTCGGGCTCGGCCGCACCCAATCCGCTGATGATCCCCTTGGCGAGCGTGGTTTTTCCCGCGCCCAGGTTGCCGGTCAGCAGCACCACCGCATGGCTGGGAAGCTCCGCGGCGATCTTGCGGCCGAGCTCGATGGTTTCTTCTTCCGAGTGCGTTTCAAACGATCTCACGGATTGCCTTGGGAAGGTAGTGCAGAAGGTCCGTCGCAATCAGGCACTGCTCGGTGAGTTCTTCCGCGCCCAGTTGGCCGGCGCGGCCGTGCAGCCAGACCGCCGCGCGCACAGCCGCGTCGATCTCCCGGGGAAATTGCGCGATCATACCCGCGATCATTCCCGTGAGGATATCGCCGGTACCGCCGGTCGCCATGGCCGGCGAACCGGACGTGTTGATCCACACATTTCCGTCCGGCAGCGCGATCAGCGTGCGATAGCCCTTGAGCACCAGGCACACGTTGCGTTCCTGCGCGAATTTCCGGGCGATATCCAGACGATCGCGTTCGCTCACCCGGTCCACTCCCAGCAGGCGAGCCATCTCGCCGGGATGCGGAGTCAGCACGGTCTCCACGCCACGCCCCCGAAAATCCGTGCCGGCGATCGAGTTCAGAGCGTCGGCGTCGATCACCGTGGGGATCTTCGCGTCCTTGAGCAGTTTGGAGACGAGATCCCGGTCGATACCCAGGCCCGGTCCCACCGCCAGCACGGTCTTGCGATCCAGCGTGAAGTGATCGAAGGGCTCCGACATCAATTCCGGCGCCAGCCGCGAGGAATCCGAGCACCCCACGGTGACGAGTCCCGCTCCCGCGCGCAATGCGGCCAAGCCCGCCATGGCTGCGGCGCCAGTTTTGCCGGGCGCCCCTCCGACGATCAGGACGTGACCGAAATCGCCCTTGTTGGATTCGCGCTTGCGAGGTCGAAATAAGTGCCGGAAATCCCCCGGAGCGGAAACTTCCAGCCCGCCGGGAATGAGCCAGGGCGGAGTTCCGATCTGCGAGACCACCAGACGCCCCACATGCTCCTCGGCTCCCGGCGCCAGATAATGCTCTACTTTTGGCGCTGTGAAGGTTACGGTGATATCCGCGCGAACGCAATCGCCGCCGCCCCCGAGTCCCGACGGCAGATCCACCGCCACGATCTTGGCTTGGGGAAACTCGCGCGTGGCCCGAATCAGCTCGGCCGTGCGGCCGGTGGGCGGACCTTTGAGGCCGGTGCCGAGCAAAGCATCCACAACCACGTTCACCTCACGGCGCTCCCGCAGCTTGGCGGGGATTTCGAATACCGGGTTGATCCCGATCTCCTGCACGCGCCTCAGGTTGTCCGCCGCGTCCCCCTTATATTCCGAAGGATCCGCGGCCAGCACCACGCGCAATCGGCCAACTTGATATTCATGCAGCAATCGCGCCAGCGCCAGGCCGTCGCCGCCGTTGTTGCCTTTGCCGCACAGGATCACGATGTTCTGGCGATCGATGGGATCGAACTCGCGGATCATCTCCTCCACCACGCGGTGGGCCGCGTTCTCCATCAGCGCGATGCTCGGCACGCCATCTTCGACGGTGAGCCGATCCACCTCGCGCATCTGTTCCCCCGTCACCACTTTCATGCGGCGACCTTCATGCGGAGACAGCTCCCATGAGAAGCTGCTCGAGTCTTTGCAGATTGCTCGCATCCCCCATCGCGATCAGGTGATCTCCGGCCGTTATCTTCACTTCGGGGGAAGGATTGAAGAGCATCTCGCCAGTGGCCTTGCGCAGCGCCAGAATCACCACGCCGCTCTTGTGCCGGATATCCACGTCCGCCAGCGCGCGGCCGGCAAACGCGCTCTGCCCGGTGACCTGCACCTGTTCGATTTCCACGTCCACGCCCTGCTGTTCGGTGAAATCCAGAAACTGCAGGACGTGGGGCTTCAGCATGGCCCGCGCCATGCGATGACCGGTAGTATTGTAGGGCGCAAACACGAAGTCGGCCCCGGCCCGCCGCATCTTCTGCTCGGACGACTCCTCGGCGATGCGCACAGACAGCTGCAAATTCGGATTCAGCGTCTTGGCGCTCAGAACCACGAACAGGTTGTCGGCGTCCGAAGCGAGCGTGGCGATCAACCCTTTGGCTCGCGCGATCCCCACGTCCCGCAAAGTCTCGTCCCGGCTGGCGTCGGCCTGCACCGCCAGCATGCCGGCCTTGATGGCGCGTTCCACTCGCTCGTCGTTGTGGTCGATCACCACGAAGGCAGTCCCGGCTTTCCGGAGTTCCTCCGCCGCGCCGCGCCCTACCCGGCCGAAGCCGCACAAGATGATATGGCCTTCCAGTTTGTCGATCATGGTTCTTACACGCCGCTTTCCGAAGAACTGGTTCAGTTCCAGTTCGATCAGGGTCTGAGTCATTGCGCCAACCGCCAGAAAAATCGTGGTCACGCCGACCATGATGAGAAACGAGTTAAAAACCCTTCCAGCGTGGCTCAACCCGCGGATCTCGGCATAGCCGACCGTCGTCACCGTGGTCAAGGTCATGTAGAAGGCATCGAACACCGGATAGTGTTCGATGAGCATGAACCCGACAGTCCCGCCCGTCAGGACCGATACCAGCGAGATCGCAATCAGCGCCAAGCGGCGCCGCAGATGATCCATAGGTTCTAGTTTAGTGCCCGGCCCCGCCCGCGGACCGGGCTATTTCAGGACGGTCTTGGCAACCGCCTGGTTTCCATACGCGTCCTCGACGCGGACGGCGAGTGTTAGCTCACCCGGCGGCCGGGTGCTGATCCCGATACGATAATCGTGCTCGGGCGAATCGGTAAGACGCGTGGTCGGCTCGACGACGATCCAGTCGCCGCCGTTGATGGAATACTCGGCCTTGCCCAGGGTGCTGAGGGCGTCCTTGGCGTGGAATTGCGCGGTTACACCCAAGGAGCCTGCGATCCCATTCCACGTAATCTCCGGAGGCGTGTTGTCGATCACGAACGGATCGCTTTCCCGCGCCGCCGCCAGAGCCTGGTCGGGCGGATTCGAGGGAGCGTCCGTCGCCGTGATGCGCAAGACGTATTTGCCGTCGGCATACGCGCTGGAATCCCAGCTGAGATAGCGTTCGTGGACGTGATCGCGAAGCAGCTTCCAGGCGGTTTCCGCGACCCCGCGGATCTCCACCTTGAATTCCAGCGTGTCGCCGTTCTCGTCGGTGGCCGTCCAGCGGGCGCCCACGTGGCCTTTGGCTGCCGTAGCCACCACTGCTCGTGTCGTCTCAGGAAATGCACTCGGCTTTCTACCAATGGGTGGCAGTTCCATGCTTTGGCTGACGACTGGCGTCGCGGCGGGCGCGGGCAGGCGATAGTTGGGCGGCGTCGTTTCGATGGCATCGATCACAGGCGCCACGTTCTTCATCTGGTATGCGACCCCGACACTGGACAATTCCGCGCTGCCGTTTAGCGTGGCACGATATTGCAAAAACCGGGCAGCCGGCGAAGCTACGCGTCCCTGGCTGAGCGCGGTCCAGGGACTCCAGTTGCGCTGTGCGCGGCCGAGATTGCCGGAGCGCGTTTCGACTGCGGAGGCTTGTGGATCCGTCGTAACCCGTCCCCAGTACGAGAATCCGCCCGCATCCAGTACGTCGCTTTCTACCGTTCCCGAGGTTTCCAGATCGGGTCCGATGGCCAGCAGCCGTCCAATATTTCCCGTGATCGCATACACGCGCCCGTCCGACGCGCGAACCAGCCCGGTGATCTGCGTCGGCTCGACGTTTAAGAGCCGCGTATAGGAGTGGTCGTTGTCGATGCGATAAAGACTTCCACGATTCCCGGTGCCAGCCAATAGGCGTCCCTGAGCATCGAAGGTGAGCGCATACACCAGGTCCTGCGCATGGCCCCAGATCCTGCGCGGATATCCGTCGGTCTGAATGCGATAGATCTCCGATCCGCCGGCGATCGATTGCGGCGTGACCAGCGGTGGAGGCACCGGGGTCGCCGATGGGGGAACAATCTGGACCGCTCCCGGCGGCGGCGCAACTTGAGCAGCGGGCTGCGGCGGAGCACCCACGGCCGTCGGCGGCGCAGCGGGTGCGGTTGCGCGTGTCCCGGCTCCGGCTGCATAGATCGATCCATCCGCACCGACGGCTACTGCCGTGATCTCGCGCTTGGGCGCCTGATACAGGACGAAACCCTGCGCACCCGCGGGCCCGGCGGGTGAAATGCGCATGATCAGGCCGCTCGGCTCCGTGCCCACGATCAGGTTATCGGCGGCGTCCATGGTCATCGACCGCGCATGCGCTTCTTCCGTCCGGAAAAACACCGATCCGCCTCCCGCCGGTGTCACGCGATGAATTTCACCCTGTTCGCCCGTCGCCACGTATAAGTCGCCGTTTTTGGCGAACGCCAGCGCCCAGATATATTTGGTCTTCGGATCGTAGAACACTTCGGCTTTGCCCGCCGCATCCACGCGATATACCTTGCCGTCGGGTGAGGTTGCGGCGTACACACGATCCTGGCGGTCGATGGCAATCGCTTGTACGGTGATCCCGTCCAATTCCGCCAGCAGCTTTCCCTGTCCTTGCGGATCGACCACCAATAGCCTGGCGCGGGCGCCACCCAGGCTGCCACCGCCCAGGTAGATTTGGCCTTTGGAATCGCGCGCCACAGCCCAAAGAAACGCCAGGGACGCGTCGTACACTTCCCGCGATCGCGGCGCCACCGTCAAGTGTCCGTCGCTCGACAACGAAAGGTGCTGAAGCTTGCCCCGGTCGAAATCCTCCATGGAATTCTGTTCCCAGGTTTTCGTATCGACTGCGGGCAACTGCACGCCGACACACAAGAGTGCGCAGACAACTGGAACCAATCGCATTGTAAGTTGACCTAACGAACCGTAATGGGGAGCGAGAAGCTTCCTGTGACCATCTGATCGAACGGAAGGGAAAATTCTTCCTCCGCGCTCTCGGCGATTCCGGTCAAAGCCCGTCCTGCGCTCCGCTGGCCTTGAAGCACGTTCAGCACCGAAAGTGGCAGCGCCGGCAAAGTCTTATCTTCCGAATAGTACGTCGCGCGCCGCTGGACCACCGACACGTACAGCCGATTGTTCCCGCGCTCCTGGTTCAGCAGCGACACCGTCTCCGGCAAATTAAGATAGCGATTTGAGGACAACGCCGCTGACTGCAGACGGTTCAAAGTGATCGCATCGCTCAGCAGGATGCGATGCTCCCCCTTAGGCAGGTCCGCCGGAATCTTCACGGTAACGTTCTGCTCGACGCGTTCGCCGCGATACGGCCGCAGGAAGACCTTCACGGGGATCTCGTCGCCCGCGGCGACTTCTGCCGAAGGCGTCCAGGCCGTGTCCACCGCCATGATCCGGCGATCGGGCAGCAGATCCACCGTGCAGTCCACCTGCTTCAGATCCGGCGTCGTAACCATGTTCTGGAACAGGCGCGTGAACTTATCTCCCCACCATGCGCCCAGCGTCAGAGGGACCGGCGCCATGGCATCCGTACCTGTCTGCACGGTGGATACGTGGAGCTTCTCACTGCCGGCCAGCTGCACGTCGCCGCTGATCCGGTAGGTGACTTCGTCGGCAAACTCGTTCATCTGCTGGAGGGAATTCGCCAGCGTCATGTTCATCAGCAGCGGCGTCCACTTCTGGTGCACGAACACGTTGAAGTTCAGATCCTTCTGCCCCAGCACGACGCCGCCCGGTCCCAGCGACCGGACATGCACATGGACCGGCACGGTGGGAGCTTCCGCGCCCAGCTCGCCCATGATCCCTGTATAGCGATCCTGCTTCAGCGCGCCGACCACCTGCGTGGCGCTGCCGAACTTGGTGGGCTGGTACGTCGAGCTGAAGACCATCAGGATTTCGCTCTTGGCCATAGGCATGTCGATCGGGCCCAGGTTGTAGAAGGGATGTCCGAAGGCCAGCACGCGTTTGCCGTCGTTGTACGTCACGGTTCCCATTCCGGTAGCCGACATATCGCCCGAAACCAGGATCCCGCTGACCGCCTCGCCCGGATTCAGGGCCTTTTCCCAGCCGGCTGCGGGCTTCGCCGACAAGTTCGACGCCGCCGCGCCGCCTTGCACCGTGGTGACGCCCATCTGCGAAAAGACCGGTTCGAATTGCTTGAGCACCACCGGGCTAAAGCCGGAAAACATCATGGGCGTATCGATGGGCTGCACGCCCGCCGAGAGCAGGCTGGCCCGCAAATCGGAGGGCGCGTCCAGCAGCGCGGCGACTTTATCGGGCGTCTTCGCGTCGCTGGGGCGGGATTTGTCGAATTCCTGGATCTCCAGCATCGATTCAATCGGTGTGATGCCGCAGATCGCATCGGGAGAAAAAACGCCCATGCGCAGTGAGATCGCGCCCATCAGCTTGCCGTCGAAATACACCGGGCTGCCGCTCATGCCGGATGCGACGCCGGTTTCCTTGCCTCGGCCGCCCAGCTTGCAGATGATGACGTCCTGTTTGGGTCCCAGGTAGTTCTTCCAGACCCCCACGATCTCCAGCGGCATGGCTTCCGGCTGGGTGCCTGAAAATACCGTCCAGGCTGTGGCCTGCATCCCCGGCTTCACATCCTTCAGCGGAAGGATGTCCACTTTTCCCGCCTTGGGAGGCGCCATCTCGGCGCCGAAAGACACACCGGCGCACGCCAGCGTGGCAAAAGCCAGCCACTTCTTCATTGCAGTACCTCTGTGTTTCTATTATCCCCCGGGCCGGGTGGCTGCGGGTTGAGGCGTTATCCCATCATCCGCTCGAGTTTGGATCCCGCCCGAATAATAGTTTCTGTCCGCTCCGGACCCGTGGAAACGGCTCCGATTTCCACTCCTGCGCGTTCTTCCAGAAACTTCAGGTACGTTCGAGCCTTCTCCGGGAGTTCTTCGTAACGCGTGATGCCGCGGGTCGGCGTCTGCCAGCCCGGCAGTTTTTCATACAGCGGCTGGATACTTTCCAGAGCGCGGTAGGTTGCCGGCATATCCTCTACGGTCTGTCCGTCTAACTGGTACCCGACGCATACCGGGATTTCAGCGAGCTGATCCAGGACGTCCAGCTTGGTGATGAACAGCGAGTCAAAGCCATTGACTATCGCGGTGTAACGCAGCAGCGGGGCGTCGAACCATCCGCACCGCCGGGGCCGTCCGGTGACCGACCCGAATTCGTTCCCTTCGCGGCGCAGCAGATCGCCCGCGGCTCCGTCGCTTTCGCTCGGAAACGGGCCGGTGCCGACGCGGGTGATATATGCCTTGGAAACACCGATCACTCCCTGAATGCGCGTGGGAGGGACGCCCAGCCCGGTGCAGGCTCCGCCGGCTGCCGCGCTCGAGGACGTAACGAAGGGATACGTTCCATGGTCGATATCGAGCATGGTTCCTTGCGCGCCCTCGAACAGCACGCGTTTCCCCGCCGCCATCGCGTCGGCGAGCAACCTGGCCGTATCGCACACCAGCGGGCGGATCTGCGCGGCCAGCAGTTCGGTCTGGCAGCGAATCGCGGTGTAATCGATGGGACCTTCCAGCTTGAACGTGTCCGCCAGCGTTTGCTTGTCTTCGGCCAGCGTGTCGTAGAGTGCGCGGAAACTGGCCGGATCGTACAGATCCGCGATGCGGATTCCCCGGCGGCCGATCTTGTCTTCGTAGCACGGCCCGATGCCGCGAGCCGTAGTTCCCAGCGGAATGCGATTCTCGCGCGCCTCCGACATTTTTTCCACCAGGCGATGGAACGGAAAGATCACGTGCGCGCGATTGCTGATGCGGAGCTGTGATTTCACGTCGATCCCGGCGGCCTCCAGCATGGCCATTTCCTCGGCCAGCGCCGCCAGATCCACCACCACCCCGTTGCCGATGACGGCGGTCACGCCCGGCCGCAGAATGCCGCTGGGAATCAGCTTGAGAATGAATTTCTTCTCGCCGATAAAGACCGTGTGGCCGGCGTTGTGCCCGCCCTGATACCGTGCCACGATGTCAAACCGCTCGGCCAGCAGGTCGACTACTTTTCCTTTGCCCTCGTCGCCCCACTGCGCGCCCAGGACGATTACGTTATTCATCTCGTTGTTACGCGCACAACGGCCTTCGCCGGTGCGCTCCTTCTCTTACCGCGCACAACGGCCCTCGCCGGTGCGCTCCTTCTCTTACCGCGCACAACGGACTGTGCCGGTGCGCTCCTTCTCTTATCGCGCACAACGGCCCTCGCCGGTGCGCTCCTTATCCTAAACGCGCACAACGGACTTCGCCTGCGCGCTCCTTATCCTAACTTGGGTGCTGCTCGCTCGAAACGGACTTTGGTCCGCGTGCTCCCAGCGCTCCATTGTATCAGTGAAATGTTCGAGAACCGTTACAATAGCTCTGATGCAGCTTTCCGACATCTTCATCCAGCTGGGCGAGGAGAACTTCAGCCAACTGCTCCGTGGCATTTCCATGGGACGCCTGAAGACCTACCAGCTCTACGATCGCGTCAAGACCCGGCTGTATCTGACGAAGCTGAATTCGGAAACGCTGCGGAAGGCCACGCCGCGCATCTGGTCGCGCATGGGCGAGCGCGACGACGAGTTCGCCTCGGACGTGGCCCAGGCCATCCTGATTTCGCACCTGGACATGATCCGCGCCGTGCTGGATCACCTGGGAATCCCGCATGAAGACGGGTTTTTCGCCAAGGACGCCGACATCGCCAGCCACCTTCAGGAAGGCTGGCAGCAGCAGGTGTGGGACAAGTTTCGCGGCGTGTATCCGCCGCCGGCGCTGCTATTCTATATCAATCACCTGGGTTGGGAAATTGCCAAGAGCACCCAGGTATTCCAGCCTGCCGCATGAAGGAACTTTTCGAGGCGGTGCGCGCCGGGGATCTGGCGCGCGTCCAGACACTAGTCGAAGCTGATCCAACGCTGGCGATTTTCGCCGCGGCGATCCTGGGCGATGTTCCGCGCCTGGAAGAATTGCTGACGGGGAATCGTTCGCTGGTAACCGCCGTCAGCTCCGACGGCTGGACGCCGCTGCACCTGGCGGCTTTCTACGGAAGAGAGGATGCGGTTCGTCTGCTGCTGAATAAAGGCGCCTCCGTGAAGGCTCGATCTACGAATCCCATGGCGAATACGCCTTTGCATGCGGCCGCTGCGGGAAAGCACGCGGAAATTGTGAAGCTTCTGCTGGATCGCGGGGCCAATGCGAACGCCGTCCAGCACGGCGGGTGGGTGCCGCTGCATTCGGCGGCGCAGAACGGCGACCTCGAGAGTGCCCGCGCATTGCTCGCGGCCGGAGCCGATGTCTCCGCGCGCGCCGATAATCACCAGAAGCCTCTCGATCTGGCTCTTACCAAGGCGCAGCAGGCCATGGTCGAGTTCCTCGAAGCCAACGGAGCGAAGCTGTAGCCGTGGGGGCGGAACAAACCATCTCCGAACTGCATGCCGCGGCCTTGTCCGCCCTTGAGAAGGCCGCTACTCTCGATGAGATCGAAGCCGTCCGCGTCGACGCCCTGGGCCGCAAAGGCAAGCTGGCGGACATCAGCAAGACGTTCGGAAAACTCACCCAGGAAGAGCGCGCCACGGCCGGCAAGCTGCTGAACACCGTTAAGCAGGACCTGGAGGCGCGGCTCGAACAGCGTAAGAACGCGCTAGCGTCGGTTGCACAGGACGCGCGGCTGGAATCCGAATGGATCGATCTGACCGCGCCCGCACCCGGCGTCCGTCCCGGCAGTCTGCATCCCATCACGCAAGTGCAGCGCGAGCTGGAGGAACTGTTCGTCTCGCTGGGCTTCGCCGTGCTCGATGGACCCGAAGTCGAGACCGAACACTACAATTTCGATGCCCTGAACATTCCCGCGGACCATCCGGCGCGCGATGCGCAGGACACCTTCTGGCTGAAGGATGGCCGCCTGCTGCGCACGCATACTTCGCCGGTCCAGATACACGCCCTCGAGAAGCTGGGACCGCCGCTCAGGGTGATCGCCCCGGGACGCGTCTTCCGCAACGAAGAAGTGGACGCATCCCATGAGCACACGTTTTATCAGCTGGAAGGCATGATGGTGGATCGCGACGTCTCGGTCGCGCACCTCCTGTACTTCATGAAGACGCTGCTCTCGGCGATTTTTCATCGCGACGTCACGGTGCGCCTGCGCCCCGGATTCTTTCCTTTCGTCGAGCCCGGCTTCGAGCTCGATATCCAGTGCCTGATCTGCGGCGGCCAGGGCTGCCCGGTCTGCAAACAATCCGGCTGGGTGGAGCTGCTGCCCTGCGGCCTGGTGAATCCCGCGGTGCTGCGCCACGGCGGCGTGGACCCCGAACAGTGGAACGGTTTCGCCTTCGGGCTGGGGCTCACGCGCCTGGCCATGATGCGCTACGGCGTGGACGATATTCGCCTGTTCGCCGGCGGCGATCTGCGTTTCCTGAGGCAGTTCTAGCGATGAAGTTTTCCTACAACTGGCTGCGCGAACTGGTCGAGGGACTCGATACCCCGCCGCGGGAGCTGGCCCTGCTCATTACCTTGAAGACGGCCGAAGCCGAGGGCGTCGAAGCGCACGGAAACGACTACGTCATCGAAATCGACAACAAGTCGCTTACCCACCGCCCGGATCTGTGGGGTCATCACGGCATGGCGCGCGAGGTGGCTGCGATTTTCGGCCGCCCGCTGCTCGATCCGGTGAAACATGTCGAGTTTCGCGGCGAAGAGCCGCTGCATGTTCGCATCGACAGCCATGCGTTGTGCCCGCGCTATTCCGCGCTGATGTTCGAGAACGTCACCGTCAAGCCGTCGCCGTTATGGCTCGCCCAGCGCCTGGAAGCGGTCGGC
The DNA here is from genome assembly GCA_035469225.1 of Bryobacteraceae bacterium. Lineage (GTDB taxonomy): Bacteria > Acidobacteriota > Terriglobia > Bryobacterales > Bryobacteraceae > Palsa-187. The sequence goes on along the minus strand of DATIRX010000343.1, from coordinate 262 downwards.
CTGAATCCCATTAACAATATCGTCGACGTGACCAACTTCGTGCTGGCGGAGATCGCCCAGCCCATGCACGCCTTCGATGCCGCCAAGCTGCAAGGCGAAGAAATTATCGTTCGCTCGGCGCGCACCGGCGAAACAGTCAAGGCCTTGAACGAGGAGAGCTACACGCTCGATCCATCCAATCTGGTGATCGCCGATCCGGGCGGGCCTGTGGCGATCGCCGGCATCATCGGCGGCGCCGATAGCGCGATTTCCGATTCCACCA
>DATIRX010000342.1:0-13256 GCA_035469225.1 Bryobacteraceae bacterium | reverse complement strand
ATCCAGTCCGACGATCATCGCGTGATCTGGTACCGCCTGGCCCCCCAGATGACCGTCCAGAAGGAAACCAAGGATGCGAGTCTCAGTGAGTTTGCCCTGGGCGACTACCTGAGCGTCGATTCCAACTCGGACGACGACAGCATTATGACGGCCGTTTCCGTCACCTGGAAAAAGGCCGGGACGCCGGAAGACCGCGCGGAAGCTGCGAAAACCTGGGACCTCCCCCGCGTCGAAACGGCCGCCGCGCGCAGCTCGGCCAAATCCACCTCATCGGCATCTTCGCCGCCTCGCGATCCGGGCGATGAGCGCCCCGTGCTTCGCCGCAAGAATCCCGATCCTCAGCCCGAAGCGGTTCCGGAACCCGCCGCCGGGCCTAAAAAAGAGGATCCCAGGCAAGTCGCCGAGATCGACAACACTCCGCCCCCTACGGTCATGAAACCGCCGGATCCCAAGCCGGATGCCGACGATCCAGGGAAGCCCGCCCTCCGGCGCGGCGTGCCTGCTCCGAGACGAACGACTGTCGAAGAATCGGCCGGCGTTCCTGCCAGCGTTCCGCTTGCGCCGGCAAAGCCGCCGGTGGCCGAAGTACTCCAACCCGTCCCCCTTCAGGACGATCCCATCATCACCAAAGCTCGTGAAGCCGCTGCGTCCTATTCCGAGACGCTGCCGAATTACCTGGTCCAGCAAATGACCACGCGCTATCAGAGCGACCGCCCCAAAAGCGGCTGGACCGCGCTCGATATCGTCACCGCCGACCTGACGGTGCAGGACGGACAAGAGAGCTATAAGAACATCAAGGTCGGCAACAAGAGTGTAAACACGCCCATGGACCAGATCGAAGGGACGCGATCCACCGGCGAGTTCTCCACCATGCTCGAGCAGTTGCTCGAAACCGGCGCGGCCAAGTTTCGGGCGGGCGGCACCGATACGATTCACAACCGTTCGGCATTCAAATACTCGTTCGAGATCGCCCGGGAGCTCTCGCGCTGGCGCATCGAAGCTCCCTCTCAGCTCTACTATCCCGCCACCAAGGGGACCATTTGGATTGACAAGGAAACCTCGCGGGTCCTGCGCCTCGAACAGCAAGGCAAGCCGATGCCCGCGCTGTTTCCCTTTGACACCATCGAAAGCACCACGGACTGGGACTTCATCCGGCTGGGCACGTCAGGACCCTACCTGCTTCCGGTCGAAGCCGAAGTCCTAAGCTGCCAGCGAGGCACCAGCATCTGCTCGCGCAACAAGATCGAGTTCCGCAACTACCGCAAGTTCGGATCCGAAACCAACATCACGTTCGACCAGCCGCAGTAGCCTACTTCTTGTTCTTTTTGGCTTCCTCCGCTGCCCGGATCAGATTGTCGAGATGCTTCGAGTCTTTCTCGTTCTCGGTACAGATGTACTCCCACAGGTCGCTATCGGTGATCAGCGGGGTCCACTGCGTGACCTTCCACGGGCGGGTGTAGTACACCGGATCTTCGATGGTGATCTCGTCTTTGAGATTGCCGTAATCCGGGCGCGAATATCGCTCGATCACGTGCAGCTGATCCGAGGTGCCGTGTCCCGCCAGATCCAGCCAGGTCAGTCCATTGAAGCCGATGGTATCCACCACCAGTTCATCGCCTTCCCAATGGCCTACCGAATCGCCCCACCAGGTGGGATTCAGATCCTTGGGATGGTCGCGATTGAGGAAGATCTGGCGGAAGCTGTGCAGATTGCCTTCGTACAGGATCACCACCAGGTTGGGCAGCTGAAGAATCTTGGAAGGATACGGATCGCGCCGCGGTACGCCGGTCGGAAGGCAGCGGGCCTCGGGATCTTCGGTTCCCTCGTTGGCCTGGCGCTCTTTAAACAACTTCTCGCCGAACGGCGTCATCGGAAGCTCGCCCACGTCGTAGTCTTTCGCGATGTCGGAAGTATAGCCGGCATAGCCCCACACGCCCGATAGATCCGGTTTACCGTCGGCCATGCGCGGCGTGGGACCCGGAGGCCCTTTCTTCACGCGATTATTGCCTTTGCGCTTGGACTTGGGGATGGTGCTCTCAGCCGGGAATTGCCCGTCGAGGAAGGGAACAGCCGTCAGTACGAATGCCGACGTGGTCAGGATCGCGATCAGGGTCTGCTTTCTCACGTTGAATCGCCTCTCCAGAATTATAGCGGGAGGTGGTTTGGTATGCTCGTACACTAATGAGCATCTTCGCTGTCAAACCGCTGGATGCGCTCCTTAAGGACGCTGGACACGAGACTCTTCGACGGACGCTTGGGCCCACGCAGCTGGTGGCGCTGGGGATCGGCGCGATCATTGGAGCGGGGCTGTTTTCACTCACAGGAATCGCCGCGTCGGTGAACGCGGGACCCGCGGTGGTGCTCAGCTTCGTCCTGGCATCGGTCGGCTGCGCCTTCGCGGGATTGTGCTACAGCGAGTTCGCGACCATGATCCCGATCGCGGGAAGCGCGTACACCTATGCGTACGCCACCATGGGCGAGTTGATGGCCTGGTTGATCGGCTGGGATCTGGTGCTCGAATATGCTGTCGGTGCTTCCACCGTGGCCGTAAGCTGGTCGCGCTACGTGATGAGCTTCTTTCAGGATTTCGGCATTCGCTTCCCGCAGCAGCTGGCGGCGTCTCCTTTCGAGCCGGTGACACTGCCCGAAACCGGACAAGTGATCCAGGGCGTGATTAACCTGCCGGCGATGTTCATCATCATGGCGATCTCGCTGCTCCTGATTATCGGGATTCAGGAATCGGCGCGCATCAATGCCGTCATCGTGGTGATCAAGGTGGCCGTGGTGCTGGTGTTCATCGCGCTCGGCTGGGCGTATATCAATCCCGCGAATTTCACGCCATTCATCCCGCCGAACACCGGCGAAACGGGAGCTTTTGGATGGAGCGGCGTCTTGCGCGGCGCGGGACTGGTGTTTTTCGCCTTTATCGGATTTGACGCCGTTTCGACCGCGGCCCAGGAAGCCAGACGGCCCCAAAGAGACATGCCCATCGGCATCATCGGATCGCTGGCCGTGTGCACCATCCTGTACGTGCTGTTCGCGCACGTGCTGACCGGCATCGTGAACTACACCGAGCTCAACACCGCGGCTCCCGTGGCGGTCGCCATCGACCGCACGGATTACCGCTGGCTCCGGCCAGCCGTGAAACTGGCCATCATCATGGGATACACGTCAGTGATTCTGGTGATGCTGCTGGGCCAGAGCCGCGTGTTCTATTCCATGTCCCGCGACGGCTTGCTGCCCAAGCTGTTCTGCGACGTCCATCCCAAGTTCCGTACGCCCTGGCGCTCCAATCTCCTGTTCATGGGAGCCACCGGCCTGCTGGCTGCGTTCGCCCCCATCCGGATTCTGGGGGAAGCCACCAGCATCGGCACGCTGTTCGCATTCGTGCTGGTGTGCGGAGGGATTATCATCATGCGCCGCACGCATCCCGATCTCCCGCGGCCGTTCAAGACGCCATTTGTTCCCGTCGTCCCGATTCTGGGAATCGGCTTTAACCTGTTCCTGATCTACGGACTCGGCTGGACCAACTGGGCGAGGCTATTCGGGTGGATGGCCATCGGCCTGTTCATTTATTTCGGATATAGCCGAAAACACAGCATCACGCACAACTCATAACGGGAGCGGCCGGCCTGAAGGCCGGCCCTGCTCAAACCAGCATCCGCGCGAACCAGCCGATTCCGGCCACTAACAGCACCCCCGCCGCGGGGCGCCGCCAGGCAGCCGGCAACTTTCGTACTGCCAGCCAGAGCACGCCGAGAAAAACGGTCTGCGTGATCGACGCGGCCGTGAGGTAAGACGCAGGGAAGGCCGCGAATGCCAGCCCGTGTGCGATTCCAAGTATCGGCACCACCGCCCAACGTGCCTGGCTTTCCGGCAGGAACACGATCTCGGCCGCAAGATACGCCACCGTCAGCGCCAGGACCGCTTCCAGGAACTCCGGACTAAAAGCCAGCGGGATGTGCGGCGATATCGGGCGCGCCAGCCATTCTCCCGCCAGGAACGCCAGCGCTAAGATTCCGGCTTCGCGCGTGCTTCTGGCGGCCAGCACCAGAACCGCCAGGAACAGCAGACCCGAAACCGATCGGAACAGGCGCGCGATCCCCGCCGCGGCATCCTTGGCGATCAGTTCGGCGCGCGAGGGAGGATGAAAACGCACTTCCACCCGGCGGAAACTCTGATCGAATACTTCCTGGTCGCTGTTGGTTCCCTGGACTGCGTACAGCAGGTGCACGTGATTCGGCACCGTGACTTCGAACAGCGTGCATTCGGCTTCGATCTTGTCCGGCACGGGGCGGTCGAATTGGTAAGCGGCGCGGCAGATGTAGGTGCCATCCTGTTCCATGCACGAAGAGGAAGTCCGCTGCGCACCTTCGAATTTCACGTGGTCCAGCAGCGCTGTTTCCGGATTCGTAACGTGCGCGACCTCATACATCGGGATCCGCAGCTCATACGTCGCCATGCGGCCCTCGACGTGAAGCTCGCCGCTGCTCATGCTGACCACGTGCCCAAAGGCGCTGCTGCCCAGCAGCACGAACAGGAAGCTACGCATGCTTTTGCCGGCGCATCCTGAGGACGACAATGCGCAGTCCCGCGATGACCGGAACCGAAAAGAACATGCCCGGAATGCCGGCCACCTGCTCGCCCGCCAGCACGCCGAACAGAACCAGCAGGGGATGAATCTCGACGCCCGAGCTCATCAGATGCGGGCTGAGGACATAGTCCTGGAACAGGCGATAAACGATCAGGACGGCAACGATCCACAGAAGGTGGGGATACCCGCTGACGCCCGCCACCAGCACCGTCAGGACGCCCGCGGTCAGCGGCCCGACAAAAGGAACTAACTCCAGCACCGCCGCGATGCCGGCCAGCAGAATGGCGTAGGGAACTCCCATGATCTCCCAGAAAATGGAGTACGCCGCGAAGGTCGCCATGGCCAGCAGCGTCAGGGCCCGGATGTATTGGGCCACCAGAAGATGCAGATCGGCTAGGATTTCTTCGACGACTGGCCGGCGGCCAGGCGCGAGGCTATTCACCAATGCCTGCCGCAGCGCCCGGCCATCCTTCAGAAAAAAGAAGCTGAGGATGGGAATCAGAATTACCGCGACCAGGTTTCCCAGGCCGCTGAGAATCCCGGGACCAAGCTGCTTCAGCATCGGCAGCACCTGATCGCCGAATCCGGTGGTCTGCTCCCGGATGAACCCGGTCATCCGGGGTCGCCATGCCTCCAGCCAAGCAGGCAAAGGCATACGGCTGAGCGGATCCGCTTTTAACGCCTCCGGAAGTCTTCCGGCCAGCGCCGAAGCCTCCTCGCCGATTCTGGCCCCCACGGGAATCAGCACGGCCAACGCTGCGCCCAGCAGCGCCAGGTACACCACCGCCAGAACCACTGTCCGGGAGATCCGCCGCGGCACCAGGCCCTCAATGCGATCGATCAGGGGAGCGAGCAGGTGCGCCAGAAAAATCGCCAGCGTGAAAATCACCAGCGTGTGGCGCGCCAGATAAATGAGGGCGATGACCAGCGCGAACAGGAAAACGGTCCACACCGCGCGCAGCACACGCCCGTCGAGGCCGAGCATGGCTACTAGAATAGCGAGCTGCGGGTGTGTCGATGAAGGGCTACGATCGCCTACACTCAATTGATGTAAGCGTTAGGCACCGTTGATGCCCCTTCGCATAGCAGCAGTTTTAGTGCTCTTCGTCGCTTTGACAGGATCCGAGGCTCAAGACTCTGCAGTGTATGAGTTGAGATTCTGGCCCGGCAAGGGTGTTGAGAAGGATGCTCGCTATGTTTCAACCAGCGACCATCCTTGCGGCAAGGTCGTTGTGGCCAGAGTGCGCGCCTTGCCTCCGGTAGACAGTGAGTCTGCTCTGGTTCCTGAGCGTGTCCTTGAAGTGAATTCGAGCGGGAGGGTCATTCTTCGATGGCCCATGCCAGTTGACGCCTCGCCAATTGCGGTTCGTGGAACTAGGCTGCTCGTGGAAACCGGGGAGTTAAAGTTCTGGGTCACTCCGCAAGGTGCGATCACTCCTTATAAAAGTACTCTTTCACTCGCTGATCCCGTACCCGCATCATGTAGTACCTCGCGCGAATTCGGAGATTCTTCCTACGTTCAATGTTGAACGTACCGCGATGTCGGCTCTGGTAAGTCTAGGATCTTGAGCTTCGAAGGTCCGTGCAGTTAAACCGTAACGAGCTCTAGTCACGGCTTTGATAATATGCCCGATTATGCGACTCTATCGCGCCATGATCTACGTCAAGGATTTCCCTCGGATGCGGGAATTCTACAGCGATATGCTCGGGGTCAAATCGATCAACGAGAAATGGGTCGACCAATGGGCGGAGTTCGATACGGGCAGCGCTCGCTTCGTCCAGGTGGGCCGCGGCGAACGCCAGGGCGGGCTGTACCTGCTTGAGCGTCCGTGCCATGCACTCTAGAATCTAGCGCCGAACCTTCGCTCGAAGGATGCCCCCGCACCAGGCCGCGGGCACCGTCAATGCCATCCCCACAATCCAGTTGAGCAACGGGGCCTGATTCGGAATCGATAACATGGCCCAGAAGGTCAGCACCACCTGGACCCCGCCCATGATCGCGGCGTGCAGTACCTTCGATCGATGCGCCAGCCATGCGGTAACGTATCCTCCCGCCGCCACGCACAAGAATGTGTACGCGAACAGGAACAGGGTTGCCGGGAGATTGTGGCTGATGGCGGACTGGTTTGGGAGCGCGACCGGGAACATCCGCATCATTAACAGGTTCGCCACCGCCTCAATCGCGAATGAGGTAATGGTCAGCACGGCAATTCCCGCCAGCACCGCCAGGATGCTGCGAATCATCGTCCCAGTCTAATCGAAGATCGAGCCGGGATCTTGATCATTCTTGCGCTTCCCGAGTTTTCCCCCGCAACTGATTACCATAGAGGGGTGACTCACACCCCGGCCGACCGCATGCGCGGGCTCGTCGCCAGCCTTCAGGAACTGGAGGATCAGCTCAGGACCGGCGGCGGCGCGAAGAAAATCGAAAAACAGCATGGCGAGGGCAAGCTGACCGCGCGTGAACGCGTCGCCCAGCTCATCGATCCCGGCGCGCTGTTCCTCGAGATCGGGCTTCTGATCGCCTACGACCGCTATGACGGGCAGGCTCCCGCCGCGGGCGTGATCACCGGATTGAGCCACATTGAGGGACGGCCCGCCGTCATCGTCGCCAACGATGCCACGGTCAAGGCCGGCGCCTGGTGGCCGGAAACCATCCACAAAATCCTGCGCGCGCAGGAAATCGCCATGCGGAACCGCCTGCCCATCGTGTACCTGGTGGATTCGGCGGGCGTGAATCTCCCGTATCAGGACGGTATCTTTCCCGGGCAATACGGCGCTGCGCGGATTTTCTATTACAACTCGCTCATGCGGCGCCGTTTCAAAGTCCCGCAGATCGCCGCCGTGATGGGGATGTGCATCGCCGGCGGCGCGTATTTGCCGGCCCTCTCGGACGTGATCATCATGGTGGAGAAGACCAGCTTCATGGGCCTGGGCGGGCCGAATCTGGTGAAGGGCGCGGTGGGGCAGGTGGTGAACGCCGAACAATTGGGCGGCGCATCGCTGCATACCAGGATCAGCGGGGTGGCGCATTATTCGGCGAAAGACGAACGAGCTTGCCTGGAACTCATTCGCGAAAAGATGCGCGAGCTGCCGGCGCCAGCGGAGCGGTTGAAAGGCGTCGCTCCGGCGAAATCCACGGAAGGGTTGTACGACGCGCTTCCGGCCGATCACCGTCTGCCGTACAACATGGAAGACGTCATCGCGAGGATCATCGATGGGGGTGACGGGTATCTGGAATTCCAGCCCGAGCACGCTCCGGAAATGTTGTGTGCGCACGCGCGCCTCCACGGTCGGCCGATTGGCCTGATCGCGAATCGCCGTGGATTCCTGAAAACAACCGAAGGACCCCGTATCGGCGGCATCGTGTACACCGAATCGGCGCGCAAAGCCGCCTACTTCGTCGAGACCATCGAACGTCAGGGATTGCCGCTGGTGTACTTACAGGACGTCTCGGGATTCATGGTGGGCGTGGAGGCGGAAAGCGCGGGCATCATCCGGGCCGGAGCCGAGATGGTGGAAGCCATGGCGTGCGCCACTGTCCCCAAAATCATCGTGACGCTCAATCACGCGTCGGGCGCGGGATACTACGCGATGGCCGGGCAGGGATTCGATCCGAACTTCACCTTCGCGTGGCCCACGGCGCGGATCGGCGTGATGGAGGGCGATGCGGCGGTCCAGGCCGTCCACGGTCCGGAGCTCGAGCGGACCAAATCGGCCGGGCAGCCGGTGCCGGCGGAGCTCGAAGCTCGCATCGCGCAGACCAGGGACGACTACGAAAAGTGGCTGGATGCCCGCTTCGCCGCCGCGCGGGGGCACGTCGATGCGGTCATCGATCCTCTGGAAACGCGCCGGGTGCTGGACCTGGCATTGGAAGCCGCCACTGCGAACCGTCATCGCGAGCATCTGCCTGTGGAACTCCTCTCATGACGGTGGCCGTATCGAATTTACGTGTGGAGCAGGACGGGCGAGTGCGGCGCCTGACCCTCGCCGCGCCGGCTCGCCGCAACGTGCTGGATGCCGCGCTGGCTGTGCATTTGTTGAACGAGCTGCGGGACGCGCAGGCCGATTCCAATACCGGCGCAATTCTAATCGACGCCGAGGGCCCCGTGTTCTGCGGCGGATTGGACTGGGCCGAGCCGGTTGCCGACGAGATCTTCACGTTCGGCGGGCGCGCTTCCAAACCCATTGTCGCGGCCATCCAGGGCGTGGCGATTTCGGCTGGGCTTGCCCTGCTCGCCAACGCGCACGTCGCTGTGGCGGCCCAAGGATCCAGCTTCGGGTTGACCGACATCCGCGAAGGCCGTTGCCACACCGGGATTCTGAAGGCGGTGGCGGCCGCGATCGGCGATCGCCGGACCCGGGAATTGTCGCTCACCGGACGCGTGTTCACGGCCCCCGAAGCGCTGGCATGGGGATTGGTGCATGCCACGACTCCGCCCTTCGAGCTGGACGATCGTGCCAGCGCCATCGCAACGGCCCTGGCGAATGCCGATCCGGGCGCGGTGGGGACAATCCTGACTTACTTTATATAGGGAACCTTTCATAAACCGGCGCGTCTAACCACAAAGCATGCCGCCATGGACGCGCTGCACCTTATTGACGCTGTGCGTGGTCGGTTGCGCACGCGCACAGACCGCGCCGCCCGTCCGGACACTACGGAACTTGCACATCGTCCGGGTTTCCGCCCCGCCCGTCCTGGACGATTACGTCAACGGCGCTCCGCCCGACGGAGCCATGCCGGCTGCCGATTTCATTCAGCGCAATCCCGACGACGGCAAGCCTGCCAGCAGCCAAACCAACGCCTGGCTGGCCTACGACGCACAAAACCTGTACGTGATCTTCGTATGCAAATCGCCCGCGCGGGAACTGCGGGCGCGCTACACCAAGCGTGACGATATTTTCGCGGACGATTTTGTCGGCGTACTGCTCGATACTTTTCACGACCGCCAGCTCGCGTTCGAATTTTTCGCCAACCCCTACGGCATTCAGCTGGACGGTCTCAATACCGAAGGGCAGGGCGATGACTGGAAGTTCGATACCTACTGGAAGTCGGAAGGACGGCTCACCAAGGAAGGCTATGCCGTGCGCATGGCCATTCCGTTCAAGAGCCTGCGGTTCACCAGCATGGATATGCAGACCTGGGGTTTTGCATTTTTTCGCAATATTCCTGCGCGCAATGAAAATTCATTCTGGCCCCCCGTCACGAATCGCGTGAGCGGCTTCGTCCCCCAGTTCGGCGATGTCGATGGCTTCGACAGTATCTCGCCCGGCCGGAACATCCGTCTGATCCCCTATATCGCCGGGTCGAGTTCCCGCCTGCTGGACCAGCCTGCGGACCTGCCTCCGCTCTTTCGCACGAATCGCGATCTCCGCGTGGGCATGGACGCCAAACTTGTAATCCGCGAATCGTTGACCCTGGACGCGACCATCAATCCGGATTTCAGCCAGGTGGAGTCGGACGACCCGCAAGTTACCGTCAACCAGCGCTTCGAGGTGTTCTTTCCGGAGAAACGTCCGTTCTTCCTGGAGAACGCCAGCTACTTTCAAACACCCGAGGACCTGTTCTTCTCCCGCCGCATCGGCGATCCGCTGGGCGGAGTGCGTCTCACGGGACGACTGGGACGCTGGTCCATCGGTTTCCTGGCCGGCGCCGACCGCGGTCCCGGAAAGCGCATCGATCCCGCCGATCCGCGCACCGGCGACTACGCGCCGGGCGGGGTGCTGCGCATTCAGCGCAATATCGGCAAGGAATCCACGGTCGGCATGTTTGTCTCCAACTACAACTTCGGAGCCAGTCACAACCGCGTCGGCTCCCTGGACGCGCGCTGGAAGATCGCCAAGAACTGGGTGGCCGTGGGGCAGGCCATCGCCAGCGCGACGCGCTATCTGGACGGCACCCGGTCTGCGGGTCCCGCCTACAAGGCGAATCTGAACCGCAACGGCCTGCATTTCAATTACTTCCTCGACTATCTGGACCGCAATCCCGGCTTTCATACCGATCTCGGCTTTGTGCCGCGCACCGACATTCGAATGGTCCAGCAGAATATCAACTATCAGTGGAGGCCCAAAGGAACGCCTCTGGCCGATTTCGGATTCTTCACTTTTACCAACGGCGACTGGAGCCGGCAGAATCGATTTCAGGATGGCTTCACCGGTACGACCTTCTTTTTGAACTTCCGCCGCGCTACCGGTTTCAATATCGATCACATCTGGGCTTACGAGCTGTATCAGAACATCGGCTTCCACAAGGAGGCGACCGAAATGTTTTTTTACTCCGACCGGTTCAAGCACGTGGGCATCAACGCGTTTTTTGGAACCGGCACCGGAGTGAACTATTCTCCCGCTGCGGGAGTCAACGCTTCGCTCGCCAGCAATCAGTACGGCAACACCACCATCACGCTAAGGCCCAATACGCGGCTGCGCATCCAGCAGACGTATTTCTATGCCCGCCTGGCACACGTGTTCACGAATCATATTTTCCGCAACACTGTGAATTACCAGTTCAGCCCGGCCCTTTCGCTGCGCGCGATTGTCGATTACAACGCAGTGCTCGCCAACACGGCCCTGGCTGACTATGACACATCCAAGAAATTCACCGGAGACGTGCTGCTTGCGTATCTGCCTTACCCGGGCACAGCCGTATATGTGGGCTACACCAACGGCCGCGAGAATCTGGCGCTCTTCGGCGAGCCCGCCATGCTGGTGCGCACCACCCGCCCGGACCTGCAGACCGGATCGCAGGTGTTCGTCAAGGTGAGCTACCTGTTCCGGTTCTAGTGGCACAGGAATGTATCCCGTGCTTTGCTAAACTCGCTCTGAATGCCTCAAATCCTGGACGGTGTCACCGTCCGCAACGAAATCCTGGAGCGGCTGAAGCCCCGCATCGCGAAACTCAAGCGCCAACCTGGACTCGCGGTAGTTCTGGTGGGCCACAATCCCGCGTCTGAAGTCTACGTTCGCAGCAAGATCAAGACCTGCGGCGAAATCGGAATTTTCAGCGACAAGCTGGCGCCGCCCGAGACGGTTACCACCGAAGAAATGCTGCAGGTGATCGCCGATCTCAACCGGCGTCCCGATATCGACGGCATTCTGGTGCAAATGCCTTTACCCAAGCAGGTAGACACCCGGAGGGTGTTGGAAAGTGTCGCTCCCGACAAAGACGCTGACGGATTTCATCCCGTAAACGTCGGCCATCTGGTGGCCGGGCGTCCGGCTCCGCGCGCGTGCACCCCGGCCGGCATCATGGAATTGCTGAAACACTACAAGATTCCCATTGAGGGCCGCCGGGCGGTTGTCCTTGGCCGCAGCGACATTGTCGGCAAGCCCATGGCGCTGATGCTGCTGCACGAAAGCGCGACCGTGACCATCTGCCACTCGCGCACCGCGGAGCTGGCCGACGAATGCCGCCGCGCTGATATCCTGGTGGCCGCCATCGGCAGGGCCGCGATGGTGACGGGCGAATTTATCGCCCCCGGCGCCACCGTGATTGACGTCGGGATGAATCGTGTGACGGATCGCGCCGAAGCCGCGCGGCTGGGCCGGGCTGAGGAGTTTGAGCGCAAGGGCCAGGTCCTGGTGGGCGACGTTCATCCGCTGGAAGTGGCTCGAGTGGCCTCGGCGTATACCCCGGTCCCGGGCGGCGTCGGTCCGCTCACGATCGCCATGCTGATGGCCAACACGGTAGCTCTGGCCGAGCAGCATCAATCGCATTGAGGACGGTGTCGGGCGATGCTTCATGTGGGTCTCACCGGCGGTCTGGCCAGCGGCAAAAGCTTCGTCGGCCGCTCGCTGGAAGAAATGGGCTGTCTTCTGATCCAGGCGGACGAACTGGGGCGCCAGGTAATCGATCAGGGCGGGGAGACCTACGAAGCCGTCGTTGCCGCCTTTGGTAAGGAGATCCTGGATCCCGGCGGCGCCATCAACCGAAGGCGGCTGGCGGCCATCGTATTTCCCGACCCCCAGCAGCTTGCCAGGCTGAACGCCCTGGTCCACCCGCATGTCAAGGCTCGCGAAAAGGGCCTGGTGGCCGAATACGCCCGCGAGCATCCCGATGGAATCGCCGTGACCGAAGCTGCGATACTGGTCGAGACGGGGACTTACAAGGATTACGACCGTCTGATCGTCGCCGTCTGCCGCCCTGAGCAGCAGATTGAGCGCGCGATGGAGCGCAGCGGGGCCAGCCGCGAGGAAGTTCTGAATCGGCTGCGCCGGCAGATGCCGCTCGAAGACAAGGTGAAGTATGCGGACTTCGTCATCGACACGTCCGGGAGCAAGGAAAATACCCTGCTGCAAACCCGGACCGTGTATGAAGCGTTGCGGAGATTGAATCCATGAGGCTACGAACATTTTTGATTGCTGCCGCCCTGGTGGGCGCGTTTGTGTTTTTCACCAGCCGGCAGAATTCGCCGGTGAACACGTTTTGGCGGGACCCCGGCGCGGGCTGGTCCGGTCCAGTCATTGCCGCCGGGCTGAGTTCTGACGAGACCAACAACATCGAAATCTACAAGGCCGCGAAAGATAGCGTGGTGTATATCACCAGCACCGTGTATCAGCGGGATTTCTTTTTCGGCGTGCAGGAAGTGAAGGGCCTCGGATCCGGGTTCCTGATCAATTCCGAGGGCCAGATCCTGACCAACTTTCACGTGGTGAGCGGCAGCTC
>DATIRX010000341.1:0-12685 GCA_035469225.1 Bryobacteraceae bacterium | reverse complement strand
CGGGCGCACAGCATCGGGCGGTCTTCGGATTGGTGGTGGCGTGCAGCTCGTTTGGCTCGAGCGACCCGGCGCGGTGGATGATCCACACGTGATCCTGCGCATCCACCGACACGCCGATGGTCTGCCCTAGGATCCAGTGGTTGGGAAGAGGCTTGGGCCACATCGGATCCACTTCAAATCGCGGAGCCATCACTGTGGCGCCCTGAGCCCTCTTGGCCAGCACTTCCGACCCAATCCATAAACCGCCCAGCGTTCCCAGGAACGCGACGCCAACCCACAGATTACGTTTCATGTTGTTTCCCCAATCGCGATCCAGTATATAGCAACCGGGCGCTGCTAAAGGGACCCTTGACTCTATCGATTCCCGGGCGCATGATTCCTGCGGGAGGTCCTCTATGCAACCCGCCCCCGTGCTCCAGGAATACGCAGCCCGGTTCGATGAGCCGGTCCGCTCCCTGCTTCGCAACAAAGCCCGCGTGATTTGGTCCATCGGCCCGGAAGAGACGGTTTTCCGGGCCATCGAGATCATGTCGGAAAAACAGGTCGGCTGCCTGGTCGTGTTGATTGGCGGGCAGCTCGCGGGCATTGTTTCCGAGCGAGACTACGCCCGAAAAGTGATCCTCATGGGACGCAGCTCGGCCCAGACGCGCGTTTCGGAAATCATGAGCACGCCGGCCTTGTTTGTGACGCCCGGAAAAACCGTGGCCGAAAGCATGCGCCTGATGACGGATCGCCGCATTCGGCATCTGCCTGTGCTCGAAGGCGATAACGTCGTAGGGATGCTGTCGATCGGTGATCTGGTGAACTGGGTGATCGCATCCCAGCAGCAGACCATCAAGCATCTGCACAACTACATAGCTGGAAATTATCCAGCTTGACATTAGGCGAAGATAAGGCGAACATGAGAGGTGCCCGAATTGGTCGGCATCGCTCGCATGGCCGCCGTAGCGCCCTGCCTGGAACCGAAGCGGCGGGTGCAGTATTTCGAGCTGGCGGCCCGCTCTTATCTCGCCCGCTGCGATAGCGCGCGGATGCCCTTCCGCTTCACCATCAACCCCTATCGCGGGTGCGAGTTCGGGTGCAAGTACTGCTATGCACGCTACACCCACGAGTTCATGGAGATGCGCGATCCCGGCGAGTTCGAGCGAAAAATCTATGCCAAGTCGTTCAACCCCGCGCGATTTCGCGAAGAGCTCGGCAAACTTCCTCCCGGTGAGAAGATCGCCCTGGGGACCGCGACCGATCCGTATCAACCCGCGGAACGCCGCTACGGCATCATGCGCAAGATGCTGGAAGTCTTCGCTTCCACGGCCGGCTTCCACCTCGGGATCACCACGAAATCGGACCTGATCACCCGCGATCTCGACCTGTTGCGGGAAATCGCGCGCCGCCACTACGTAAGAATCTCGATGACGGTGACCACCGTAGATCGCGAGCTGGCGCGGCTGCTGGAGCCCATGGCTCCGCGGCCGGATCTCCGTCTTGCCGCCGTGCGCGTACTGTCGGATGCCGGCTTCCAAGTCGTGGTCGGCTGCGCGCCGGTGATGCCGTTGATCAACGACAGCGAGGAGAGTCTGGATGCTCTGGCGCGCGACGCCGCGGCCGCCGGAGCGCACCGGCTATGGGCGAATGTTCTGTTCCTGAAGCCGTGCGCCTATCAGGTCTTCCTGCCGTTTCTCGAAGAACGCTTTCCGGAGCTGGTGCGAAAGTACCGGGAGCGCTATGCCCGCGCCGCCTATCTGCGCGGTTCGTATCCGGAAATGATCGAGCAGCGCGTAGAGCAGGTTCGCACACGTCACGGACTCGATCGTCCGGGCGAGGCCCGCGAGCCGGAACTCTGGCCGCAGGTAAGCCAACTGGAATTGTTCGCCGAGTAAAGCGGGACACTCCGGACAGTGGTACAAATGTTCATTATGCGCAAACCCACTCGCCGCGATTTCGTCGCAACAAGCCTGGCCGTACCCGCGGGACTCGCCGGCCTGATGGCCAGCCCCGAATCCGTTGCCGCGGCCACCGGAGGCCCGGTGCTGGACATCGCCGAGTGGAGCTTCTTCTGGACCGGCGTCGAGCGCACTACTTTGCCCGGCGGAACCAGCCCGGTGGTCATCGGCAAGCAGATGTATGTCGAGTATCAGATTCCCGCCAAGGTGAAGCATCCTTACCCGATCGTGCTGGTACACGGCGGCGGCGGCCAAGGTCTGGATTGGATGGGTACGCCCGACGGGCGGCGCGGCTGGGCCACAATTCTCCTAGAAGAAGGCTACAAAGTGTACGTGGTCGACCGCCCCGGTCACGGACGCTCGCCCTACCATCCCGATCTTCACGGCGGCTGGCCCGGCCCGCAGACGCTCGAATCGATCTCCGGTCTATTCACTCCGCAGCGGGCCAATGCTCCCGCCGGTGGCCGCGGAGGTTTTGGAAATTCCGCCAACGCGAAGCTGCACAACCAGTGGCCGGGAACCGGCGCAGTGGGCACGCCCGAGCTCACCCAGCTGGTCGCATCCCAGGGCGGCTCTTTTGGCAACGGCATGGGAGTGATCAAGGACTCGCAGGTTGCAGCCTGGCAGAAAGCCGGGGCCGAAATGGCCCGGAAGATCGGCCCGTCCATCATCATGACGCACTCGGCCGGCGGACCTTTCGGGTTCTACGTTCTGGAAGCCGAGCCCACGCTGGTGAAGGGAATCGTGGTGGTGGAAGGCGCCACGGGATCGGCGTTCACGGGCCAGAGCCGCTGGGGCTTGATCAATCTTCCGGTGGCGTACGATCCGCCGGTGACGGATCCTGCTCAGATCAAGACCAAGCAGGTCCAGCCCAGCGAGGCCGACGCGAAGCTTGGAATTGGTCCCTACAACATTCAGGAAGAGCCCGCGCACAAGCTGAGGAACTGGAAAGACTGCGCCATTTGCGTGTACACGGCCGAGGCTTCTTTCGTTCTTCCCAATCCTGGGGCAGTCGCCTATTTAAAGCAGGCGGGGGTTCGCGCCGAAGAAATCCGGCTGGCCGATCGGGGCATCCACGGCAACGGCCACCTGATGATGGGGGAAAAGAACAATCGCGAGACGCTGAAGCCGATTCTTGAGTGGCTCGATAAGAACGTCAACGGCCGCGCTCCGCTGCCCAAGTATGCTCCCAAGAAGGGCGACGATTCCACCGCCATGAAGCTCGCCGACCAAGGCTACTTCTGGGTCGGCCAGGAAGAAAAGAAAATTCCTCAGGGAACCATGCTGGTGGGGCAAATGTTCGTGCAGTACCTGAAGCCGGAGCAGAAGCGCCATCGCTACCCGGTGGTTCTGGTGCATGGCGGAGCAGGGCAGGGCACGCACTACATGGGCATCGGCGGCAACGCCGGCTGGGCGCACTATTTTGTGCAAGCCGGCTATGACACCTACATCGTCGATCGCGTGGGGCACGGCCGGGCCATCTATCATCCCGATGCGCTGGGACCCATCGGTCCGGTGTTCAACTACGCCAGCATCACGGCCGATTTTATGCGGGCCGCGGTCCAGCCCAACCGCCGTTGGATGGGTACAGGCGACGTGGGCGATCCTCTCATCGATCAATTCCAGGCCGGGCAGAATTCGACGCCCACCGACAACGCGCTGGCTCAAAGGTTATGGGCCCGCGGGGGCGGCCAGCTGCTGGACAAGATCGGCCCGGCATTCGTCATGGTGCACTCTGCCGGGGGACCGTTCGGGTGGCTGATCGCCAATGAACGTCCCGGCATGGTGAAAGCGATCATGAACGTCGAGGGCGCGAGCCCGATGTTGCCGGGGGCCTGGCCTCTCACGGCGGTTCCCTTGGCCTACGATCCACCGGCCACAGATCCGGCGCAGTTCGCCATGAAGGAAGTCGCGGCCTCCGATGGCGGTGCGGCCTACCGCATTCAAGCGGACGGGTCGGTGAAGAAACTCAAGAACCTGCAAGGCATTCCCATCGCATACATTGTCGCGGAGCGCTCTACGCGCCGCAGCGAGCCTGTCGTTGCGTTCCTCAAGCAAGCGGGGTGCGACGCCGAAGCCCTGAACTTGAAGGACAAAGGTATTTTCGGAAACGGCCACTTCATGATGCTGGAAAGCAACCGCAAGGTGGTGTTCGAGGCCATCCGAGGTTGGCTGGAAGCTAAAGTTCCGGCGAAAGCGTAAATTTCTAAAAAGGGGTATGTGGCGCACGCACTCTTGCGTGCCGGGTCGAGACTCTTCCGGATACGATCTTGGATCAGTTCTTCAAGCCCGGTAGTCCCGACACCGGGCCGACGTAGGCCAGCAAACGGCCCGCGGTAATCGCTCCGATCCAGCAGACCAGCGATAACCAGGCCAGGCCCTTGGCCGCGCCCGACACCGGGCCTTGATCAAGCTGGGGATCGCCGAATACCTTCTTCCGGATCAGCTTCAGGACTACGATTCCGGTGAACACGAACACCATCTTCACCCAAAAGTCCGGATTCGTTCCCTTGGTAGTGGCATCCGCCATCAGCAAAGACGTGCCGGTGAACAAATTGATAGCGAATCCCCACCACATCCAGGGAAACAGCCGCTCCATGGGCTTAATCGGAATGTTGGGAGAGAAACCCAGCAGCCGAAGATCGATTACCGCGCTGAATCCCGCCACCAGCGCCATTCCGATGCTATGCAGGAACAGAATCGTCGAGTAGGGAGTTTGCAGCACCCACATGCTGTAGGGCAACTGCTCGATCTTTGAAAGAAACTCCATCATGCGATTAGTCCCTTTTCCCGTTCGCGCTTTTGTCGATCAGATAGCCTACGATACCCGTCGCCACGACGGCTCCAACCACGATCATGACCACCATGCCGGCGATGAACATTAGAAGGCTTTCCCCAGGAACGGCAGCATACGTCCTGCGAAGATCACGCCGATCACCAGGACGAACGCAGTGGCTGCGACAAACTTGGCGAGCAGCGGCGCATCGTCTCCCGCTCCCACTTCCCAAGGCTCCTCGAAAATCGTGAAGTACAGCACGTTGATGCCTGCCAGCATCATCAAGACCAGCTTCCATTGGAAAACTGAATTGGTGGTGTACTGGTCGGAGGCCGCCACGAAGAAGAACATGCCGGTGATCAGGTTGAGGCCGAACCCGAGAACGCCCCACGGCAGCAGCCGGTGCAATGCCTGGAAGGAGATGCTTTTCATCATCCCCAGCATGCGCAGATCCACGAAGGAGGAAATGCCGAACAGCAGGCACAGTCCCATAAAGTGCAATGTCTCGCAGGTCGCCCACACCCACGTTTTACCGATCACGAACGATCCCACCGCGCGGCCGAGAGGCTGCCCGCTGATCTGCGCCGTGGTCGCGTGGGGGTCGCGGATCTCGGGATGCCGGATCTCACCGCCGATATTGGCGGCCTGGGACATCAGGCCGAAGCACACCAGCGCAAAGAACGCGACCGCAGCCAGGTTCGCGCGCGAGAAACGCGCCTTGCGCCGGTATTGCCATAGTCCCAGCCAGGCGAGCGCCCCGGTGATCTCCATGAAGACGAGAGCCAGCAGTGCCGCGCCTTCGTGCTGTTCAATCAGGGATCTGGACACTCCCGGGTCTGCACAGGGATTCTTGCCCTGCGCCACACAGATCTTTTCCTGGGCTGCGTTGCCGCTCATATAGGTTGGAAGCGCCAGCAGCGCGATACCCAGAAACACCACCATGCTGGCCTTCTTCAGGTCGTCGCTCTTGCCGATCAGAGCCAGCAGGAACAAGCCGATGCCAATGATCATGCCAACGGTCGGAAAATGATTCAGCAGCAGATGTATGTGGGCCAAATTCATAATGGACTCATAGGTGACTCTGAAAGCGCGCGCGACCCTGCCGGATGAAAGGCAACGGAAGCTATCTCGCCGAGCAGGCCGAAGGACTCCATTTGGACCCATCCGGCTCTTTCTTGAAATGCGTGCTGGTGAGGAACTGCTGGGTAAGATTTTGAGGATCGTCCACGATGGCGCTGACGATCAGCAGGGTTTCGCCGTCCGGCTCCGTGACCTTATCGATATTCTCCGTAAGGACGGTATTGGCGCTGTAGGGGACCCCGTTCTTGCGCAGATAGCCGGGCTTCATGCGCGTGGTCACGACATGCAGCGATCCCGGCCGAATGGGCTGGGGACCGGCTTTCGCCACCTCGGGCCCGCCGGTCAGTCCCGCGCCGCCGCCCGGAAGACCGAATACGCCGCGGCCGCCGCGGCCTAATCCTTCCCAGGTTGCTACGGAATAACCTTGATAACCCGCGTCGCCCGACGCCGGCGGGGTTCCGCCGAAGTGCAGCAGGCGAGTCTGGGTTCCGGCGTCATAATCGATCTTGAGAGTGTTATCGTCCTGCCACTCGATGTGCAGCCGTCCCGGCACGCGCATAATCGCGGCGGCTCCGTAGGCTTTGCACTGCTCCCCGGCGGCTTCGTCCTTGGCCGGATCCCAATTGTTGGCCGCCTGCTTGCCCTGGTTGTTGAGCGGGACGCTGGCGAAGTCGCCTTTGGCGGGAGTCACCATGCGATACAGCCAGTCCTCGGTGACCAGCGATACCCAGTAGCCCGTGATATCGATGGGCGCTTGCGCGCGGGGAACCGCGGGGGCCGCCGGCGCGCCGCCTTTGCCGCCGCCCTTGGCTTGACCGCCGCCTCCGCCCCCACCCTGCGCTGAGATGTACACAGGGATCGTAAGGGAAAGCAGTAACGCCATCATGGACAGCCACGGTCTTGTACGAGTAGTCTGATTCATTCCCTCACCTGCGGAGCTGTGTAGTTCACCAGGATACTGTTTTTAGTTGAACGTCTGGTTGCCCACCGGCCACGTCCAGCCATCCGATGGCCGGGTGATGGTGCGCATCCGCAGACGATAGTCGTCGGAATTGCGGCCGGGACTGCCGGTGACCTTGACCTTGTCGCCGACCTTCAACGATCCCGTCCGTACGCCCTGCTGGGCCAGTTGGCCGGCAGCGCCCCACTCGATCGACCAACGGATGGGCTCGCCGGTCTTGGGGTCCTTTTTCGTGGCGTCCTCCACGTGAACGAACGAATGCGGATTCCGCACCAGGAACGCCACCAGCGTGCCTTCCACCGTTACCGGCGGAGCATCTTCCAGATAAGTTCCCGCAAAAGAATGATGCGCCGACACGGGCGATCCAATAAGCATGATGCCGACTGTCGCGGTGATAAGCGCGAGCTTCGTTTTCATCAACATAACCCTCCACTTTCCGTAGGATCCACAAACCTTACTACTTTGAACCTATCACGAGATCAGCCCCGAGCCTTCATTCGCTGACCGTCAGTGACCGGTCACTGACCCCGGCGTTACCGCTTCGTCACTTTTTCTGAGTCAGGCTCTTAAATACAGCCTCTACAAACATATCCGTAGTCCAGGGGCCCGTGGTTGAGCCGTACCGTCCATCGTATTCGAAAGTTGGTTTCGCTGCTTTTACCTGTTCCAGGGTCATCCCCTTCTTGGTCATATTCTGGATCCGGTCCCGGATGATGGTCACCATGTCGCGATACTCCAGCACGTCATGCTCATCGGTGAGCCGTCCATGGCCGGGGATCACGTAGGTTCCGCCTTCCTGCTCGTGCTTGGGGATGGCGATATCCAGCACCACGTTCAGAGCCTTGATCACTCCCTGGATATTCCCGCCTTTGTCCACGTTGATCACCGGGAAACTATTCATGTTGAAGATATCGCCGGTGGCGATGACATCGGAGCGGCGGAAGAAAACCAGGCTGTCGCCGCTGCTGTGCGCCGCCGGCTGGAACATCACGATCACCGGCTCCTCGTTGAAGAAGATCTCTTTCTGGCCCTGGAAGTAGGTGGTGGTAGGCAGCAGGTCGGCATTCGCGTCGGCTTTGCCTTCGCCTCCTTCGCTCATCGCGCGCAGCACGTTTTCGTGCGCCACGATGGTCGCGCCGTTTTCGAATGCCACCGCGCCAAGATTTCCGCCGATCACCGGCGCGCCGGCCCGCGAAATCTTCGCGTTGCCGCCGGTATGATCCGGATCGGCGCTGGTGTTGACCACGTAGCGGATCGGCTTGCTGGTCAGCTTGCGGATCTCGGCGACGATCTTGTCGGAGACTTCTTCGTACTGGGTATCGACAACCAAGGCTCCCGAATCGCCGATCTGCACCGCCGTGTTGCCGCCCGGGCCGACGATCATGTAGACGTTGCCCTGCACCTTAAGGGTATGGACTTCCGCGGCCGCCAGCGCGGGATTCTGCGGGCGGGGCGCCGGAGGCGCGGGAGCGGCCTGCTTCCCGCCGCCGCCCTTTCCTTTGCCTTGCGCGTGGGCCACATCCACCGGGGCGAACGTCGCGAGAAAAGCCGAGGCCGACAACATCAACGCTACCGGGAGCTTCCATCGCATGGGTTGTCTCACTTGGCTGCCTTCATCTTCCTGCTGTATTCCGGATACATGGTCTCAGCTCCGCCCAACGCCGCGTCCACCGGAATCTTATATTTGTCCGCGAATTCGTGGATGAACGGATTCTCGCCCGGCATGTAGGAAGGCACCTTGGTCAAATCCGTGTTCGGCAGTTCCTCGACATACTCGCACGGCCACAGCCAGTTCCCGCCCGAACTACTGTTGAGCAGGTAGTCTTCGCTCTTGATCAGGGGCTCGGTCAGATACACCGGATCGGTCACCACGCTGACGTGCGTCAGGTGATTATCGTGCCGGATGAAATGCTCCACCAGCGTGATTCGATCGCTGGATGGGATCCCGTTCCGCCGATGCCAGCCCTGCTTGATGTGGGTCGTATAAACAGTCAGAACATTGCCTTCCCACTTACCGGTCGAAAAACCCATCCAGGTGTGCGCCGCGTACTCCGGTGGATGCGGGCGCCCGTCCATATAGATGGTGCGATTCTGCTCGTACGTGCTGGTGTACTGCCGGATGGCGATCAAGTCCTGGGTCTGCGGATCGCGCTCCTCCCAGATGCGAAGCTGCAGAGGGCCGCGATAAATATACGCCGCGGTGTGAACCTGGCACTGATGCTCGGGAAGTCCCAGACGGTCCGGATCCCAGCTCAAGGCCCACTGGCGGGCAGCCGCGTTGATGGGAATACCCAGATAGTCGACCAGTGCCGGACCGGGAATTCGCTCATCGACATCCTCTAGATACTGAGGATTCCAAGTGCCGGACAGATCCACCTGAGCGAACGCCGGAGCGGTCATCCACGCCGAATAAAACAGAGTAAGAGAGCCTAAAACCTTGGCATGGTTGACGATGCCCACACAACCTCCCAGCGAACGCAGCCGAATCGGTCACAGTAACACTACGATTCTATTCTAGTCAAGGCGTCGCGCTTGACGTCCTGGATACACGCCGGTCCAAATTTTGCCGCTGTTTTGCCGCCCGAAGGCGGTCGCCGCCGGCTGCCTCACCGGAGTCCGCTAGGCTACTTGGAGTCTTCGGCGGACTCAAACACCAGGCCGTAGGTGAAGACCTTGGTGTCGGCGTAGACCGGAGGGAGCGAACCACGCTGATAGGTGAGCTTGAACCCCGGGCGGATGTTGCCGATGCGGGGGCCCACGGAGATCTTGAAGTCCGTCTGGACCCACGGCTTGGCGCCATGGGCGGTGTTCAGGTTCAGCTTGGTTTTGACGTCGTAGGCGATTTCATCCTGCAGCAGGACGCGGTTCGCAACGGCCGTCGACAACTCCACGCGATTCAGCAGAGACGTATCCGCCTTGCTCTGGTAGAAAAACCTGGCTTCGAGCGCGGACTTGATTCGCACCAGCGAGCCGGTCTCCCTGGTTTTGGCATTCGTATCGGCCGCATCCGGGACAGATAGATTGTGTCCGACCTCCAAACCCGCGGGCATGAAACGAAGGTTGAAGAATCCGGAGTTCCCGGCAATGGTGTGCGATGCCGTGGCAAATTGCGGTTTGAAGTCCCCGATCATATTGCTGACGTTACCCAGGCCCTTGCTGGTGACGTCGCTCTCCATTTGCAGCCCATAGTCGAACAGGAAGGCGCGAAAGAACGGCTTGGTGGCCCTCCCCATGGCGCGCATCGCGTCGTCATTGCCGATCGCAGTGTCGCTGTTTAGCGCGTCGAAGAGTATTTTTTTATCTTCGGCCTTGATCCGGAGCCTGGTCTTGCGGAGACTGAAGCCCAGGGAAAGATGCTTGGGGTCGTTGCCGTCCTCCGAGCCTTTCTTGAGCCTCAGGCCGAGCATGCCGCTGTCGGCGAAGCCCGCGCCTGAAAGCTGGCTGGGGAGGGACATGACGGTGCGGTTCACCACGAAATCGCCTTGCGATCCCGAATTACTGGTTTTCGAGGGAATGGCGATGTTGAACCCGGCGAAGAGATCTTTTTCGTCGGTGGTTTTGGAGGGCGCCAGGGCCTTGGACGTGGCAGCGATCCAGTCGTCGACATTCGAGAACGTATAAATCGGACCGGAGGCCGTGACGGTGACAGGGTTGGATGCGCCGTCGTATAGAACATTGCGGATCTCGAATTGAACGGTTTTGTCCTTACTATCCGGAAGGGCCGCGGCGGTTTTCTTCAGGACCGCAACGATTTCGTCCTTTACCCCCGGAAACCTTGGATCCCCGCCGGTTTCGACATGGCTCGACAGGCTGAACGTCTTGCCCGACGGCTGGAACGTGATGGTGATGTCGCCGCTGGTGACCGAGAGGGGGGTCTTGAGAGTTTTCGTAAGCAGCAGGTTGATCTCGGACTGGTCATTCAATACGATCAGCGTGGCTTGCGGCTCGATGGAATTCGCCGCGAAGGCCAGCACCGGGATGGTAAGGAGCAGCCAGGATTTCATTACGCCCCCATTGCCAATTTCGCCAGCAGCGCCTGGAGAAAGTTGACGAATGTCCGGATAGTTCTTGACGAATCGACGGCCTGTCCCAGGATGCTGGGGCGGATGGCGACGGGAGAATTTTGTGCGACGGCCTTGAGGAACACGGCGATTCTGGCGTCGTCGTCAATGCGGATATCGTCGAAGGAGTGAGCGAGGAGATCCTCAGGATCGAACGCGAAGGGATCGAAACTGGTAATGTGCACGGCGTCTGAGGTTAAAGCGCAAGCTGTAACCGTGATTTTGATCGCTTTTTCCCGAGTGGTGAGGGCCATAATATCCTGCGACCTCCTTTCTTAACGTTCAGAAGCATATCATGCCCGGCAGTGTATATGTCCGGATACGGAACGGAAATGAAAGGAATTACAGCGGAAATAACGGGCCAATGGAGGAAAAGGTCTGGTTTCCCGTTGAACTGGAGCCCGCGCGAAAGGGGGTGTTTGTGAGCTTGGGTTCGTTTTGTCGCTGTGCTCTATTCCGGCTTCAAAATGACCACGCCCAGGGGAGGCAAACTCACTCGTCCGCGTGCCGGCTGGCCGTGTGAGGCGACGTCCTCGGACTGCAAACAGCCGCTGTTGCCCACGTTGCCGCCGCCGAACATGTCAGCGTCGCTATTGAAAATCTCCCGGTACCGGCCGTGGCGAGGCAGACCGATCTGGTAATGCTCGCGCGGCACCGGCGTGAAGTTGCAGCAGAACACCAGGAAATCCTCGCGATTCTGGGCGTAGCGCGCGAAACAGATGACGCTGGCCTCGGCGTCCCGAAAATCGATCCACTCAAACCCGCGAAACTCATCGTCCACCTGGTACAGCGCAGGCTCCTGGCGATACAGCCGGTTCAGTTCCCGCACCATGGTCTGCAGCTTCTGGTGGATCGGAAACTGGAGCAGCCACCATGGCAGCGCCTCATCGTGATTCCATTCCGAGGTCTGGCCGAACTCGGTGCCCATGAACAGCAGTTTCTTCCCCGGATGGCCGAACATGTAGGCCAGAAACGCGCGCACGTTGGCGAACCGCTGCCATTCGTCCCCAGGCATTTTCGAGACCAGCGAACCCTTGCCGTGCACCACCTCGTCGTGCGAAATCGGCAGCACGAAGTTCTCCGTGAACGCGTACAGCATGCTGAAGGTGATGTTGTGCTGGTGATACTTGCGGTAGACCGCTTCCTTGGAGAAGTAGTCCAGCATATCGTGCATCCAGCCCATGTTCCACTTCATGCTGAAGCCCAGGCCGTTCAGGTAGGTTGGCTTGGAAACACCGGGCCAGGCGGTGGACTCCTCGGCCATGGTGACGGCCCCGGGGATCTGGTGGGCGAGCTCATTGAAGCGCTTCAGAAAATCGATGGCCTCCAGGTTTTCGCGGCCTCCGAAACGGTTGGGAATCCACTCGCCTTCGTTGCGCGAATAATCCAGGTACAGCATGGACGCGACCGCATCCACGCGCAGGCCGTCGATGTGAAACTCCCTCAGCCAGTACAGGGCGTTGGAGAGCAGGAACTCGCGGACCTCATTCCGCCCGTAGTTGAAAATCAACGTGCCCCAATCGCGATGCTCGCCCAGACGCGGATCCTCATGTTCATAGAGCGCGGTGCCGTCGAAGCGGGCCAGACCATGCGGATCGCGCGGAAAGTGTCCCGGCACCCAATCCAATAGAATGGCCAGTCCGGCCTGATGACAGCGGTCGACGAAGTAGCGGAAATCGTCGGGTGTGCCGAAGCGGGAGGTGGGCGCGAAGAATCCGGTCACCTGGTAGCCCCACGATCCCGAAAACGGATGCTCCATGATCGGCAGCAGTTCCAGGTGCGTGAAGCCGTTTTCCACCGCGTATGCCGGCAGTTTCTCGGCGAGTTCGCGATACGTCAGCCACTCGTTCAAAGGTCCGCGCAGCCA
>DATIRX010000340.1:0-4219 GCA_035469225.1 Bryobacteraceae bacterium | reverse complement strand
GTTAGGCTGGAACACCGCCACCGTGCCCGGCGACACCGAATTCATGAAGCCTTCGGTAACGTTCGCTTTGGCCAGCGCCTTTTTCATCCGGGCGATGTCTTCCCTCACCGGCTCCAGCGACTTCACTTTGATCTCGCCCTTGCACACCGGGCGTTTGTAGGTCGCCGAGTGTCCTTCTTTCACCAGCTTGTCGCGATAGTCCGGGAAATCGTCCAGATCCTGAGGCGTCGGCCGCTGAGAATCGCCCTCAAACCCGGTCAGCCGGTGCCGGATGTAGGTGGCGTAGCTGATCTTGCTCTGCTCGCCGTCGCTGGGAATATCGATGCCTGCTTCCTTTTGCAGCCGGATCACGTCTTCCACCGCCCGCTGCACGATCGTTTCGAATTTGGCGGCGTCCACCGGCTCCCCGCGGTCCTGTGCGAAGATCAGATCCACCACATCCTGCGGGCGCGGCAGGCTGCCGACGTGGGTGGTGAGAATGCGGTCCGTACTCAACTTCATCTTCTGGCGGTCTCCTTGGGTTTCGGGTGGTTTTTACGCGAAGAATCGCAACGTATGAGGATATCATGCTGCGCCCGCGCTGCCTTCAAGATGGCAAGTATCCCGCCAAGCCAGGCGCTAGCCGGAAGCCCGGGCCAACCTAGACCTTTGCCGGCACTTCGGCGGCGCGGGTCCTATTCGCGTTGAACAGTCCGAGCAGCTCCTTCAGCACCTCGTCTGCCGATTCGTTGGCGATCTGGCAGGTTCCGGCAGCATCATGACCGCCGCCGCCATAGGCCAGCAGAAGGTTCCCGATGTTGGTTTTGCAGCTCCGGTTGAGAATCGACTTGCCCACCGCCAGGACGGTGTTCTGTTGCTTCAGCCCCCAAATGACGTGTATCGAAACCTCGCATTCCGGAAACAGGGCGTAAATCAGGAATCGGTTAGCGGCCCAGATCACCTCTTCGCCTCGCAGGTCGAGAACCGCCACTGTTCCATGCACCGTCGTGCAACGGCGGATCTGCGCCACCGATTTATCGTAGTGATCCCGATAGATCCTGATGCGCTCCTCCACGTCGGGGAGCTTCAGAATCTCCTCGATAGTGTGCTCTTTGCAGTAATCAATCAGCTGCATCATCAGCTGGTAATTCGAGACCCGGAAGTTGTGGAATCGTCCCAGGCCGGTACGCGGGTCCATCAAGAACGAGAGCAACACCCACTCCTTCGGATGGAGAATGTCTTCGCGCGTGAATTTGGCCGCGTCCGCTTTGTCCACCTCCGCCATCATGTGTTCGCTGATGTCCGGAAATGCATCGCGGCCGCCAAAGTAGTTATAGAGAACCCGCGACGCGGAATCCGCATCGGCCATCAGAATGTGATTCGGGTATACCCGGCCATCGGACCGGATCTCTTCGCTGGAGTGATGATCGAAACACAGATGGCAGCCCGGAACGTAGGGCAGGTTCGTGAGGATGTCGTCCGCGGTAACCTCAATCTTGCCATCCTGAACATCCTTGGGATGCACAAATTGGATGGAACCCAGCATGCCCAGTTCTCTTAGAAGAAGGGCGCACACCAGACCGTCAAAATCGCTTCGTGTCAGAAGCCTGTATTTCTTTGCTGCGGTGCTCATATTCGTCTAAAATCTGTCATCGGCACATCCGGAGCAGATTCTAGTCGAAAAATGTCCGTTCAGTTCTCGAGCCGGAAGTTCACGGTAATCTGGGTCGCCACTTCGACCGGCTCCCCGCCCAGATAAGTCGGACGATAGCGCCATTTCCGCACCACCGCCACGGCCGCATCCACCAGGAAGGGATGTCCCTCCAGCACCTTCAGCTCGGCAATTTTTCCTTCTCGATCGATAATGGCGGACAGGCGCACGGCACCGTGAATGCGCGCTTGCTTTGCTACCGCCGGATACTGCGGCCTAAGCATCACCAGGAGCATCGCTTCCTGCACTTCTCCACTCACCTGAATCCGCCGCTCCGCGGGTGGAGTGACGACCGCTTTTGGCTCCGGTGCGGCTGGCGCGATAGAGGCCGGCGCGGAAAAGGCCGGAAGGCCGCTCAGTACGCCGCCTATGACTCCGCCGGGAACTCCGCCAGGTACGCCTCCGGGTACCCCGCCGATCTCCAGCGCGGGAGGCTCGTCCGCGGCGATCACATATTCCTTGGCCGAGGGCAGACTCGTAGCGAGTTTTAGCGTAGGAATCGTGAATTTCGACGCAACGCCCCGAACGGACGGCTTTACGGCCACGGAAGCAGGCGGGGGTGGAGGCGGAGGCGGCAGCGGAGCCACCAGCAGCGTCCGCCGGAGGTTCTCGGGAATGGTCAAAACATCCGGCGAGAAGCTTAACCACAGCAGCAGAATTCCCACGCCGACGTGCACCAGCAGGCTGAAGAACGCGCTGGGAACAGGCCTGGTTCTCGCAATCGGCCTGGCGGCTTCGTCTTGAAATAGCAAGGTCATGCCCTCGAAGGTGCAACCGGGCTTCCAAGCCTTGCCGCAGGCCGGAGGATCCCACAAAACACTGAATCTATTGGTGGTTAGTCCGCCGCCCGCAGCCCGTCCAGCACCGGTTGGCCGAACGGGACCACCGCCACCTCGCCCAGTTGCGCCTGGACGCTCAACCCATGGAACCCGGCCTTAACGCTGCGTTAAGGGTTATCCACCGTTACGTTCATCCCGTCAGCGTCGAATTGAGGCGTGACAATCGACAGCCCCTGATCATTGCGGATGAGAACGCCCAGAACATGCGGGCCGTTCGGAACGGTCCGCGTGTCGAACGTCGCGGAGAACCCGATATTCGGACACGCTTCCACGCCGGTGAGCTGGGCGCACTCGTCCGGACGCGGAGCGCCGTAGCTGGCCAGCGCCACGCCCTGACCATCCAGCAGCACGAACACGGACGTGATTTGGCCTCCGGGTGAATACGCGTAGCCCGAAATCGTCACCGTCCCGCTCAGATGGTCATTGGGCTTCGGCGAGGTAAGAGCCCCCACCGGGAGGGTTTGCGGGCCGTTCTTCACGACGATCGGAATCGGCGCATCCGGAAGAAGCGTGAAGCGCCCGGCCTCGTCCAGCACTCGTAGCTGCATACCGTGCGGCCCATCCGGCAGCGGAGGGATGCCGGTCCGCGTGTTGAACGTGACCGTCCATCCCACGTTGTTGCAGTTGGGCGGCTTGGGCGCCGCGAGAGCATTGCAAATATCGGTCCGTGTGAGGCCGTAGGTAGCCGAAGGATACGTCAGGCCGTCGATCAACAGGTCCACGCGCCGCACCAGCAGGTCGTCGAAGTAGGCGTAGCCGCGGAATTGCACGGTACCGCTGATCGTCGCTCCCGCAGCCGGCGATTCGATCGCGCCCTTGGGTAGCCGACCCGGCGCGGGATCCACGGTGAAGCTGACCGGGGCATCGGGAAAATCGGCCAGCGAACCGCGGGTGTTCGTGACGCGGATGCGCAGGTCGTGCGGACCCGGAGCCAGACCCAGCGCGGCCAGGTCCAAATTCGTCTGGTATCCCACGAAGGGGCAGTTGCGCACATTCTGTTGGGCGCAGAAATCGGGTCGCGACAGTGCCGCTCCGGTGACCGCGCGCTCCACGCCATCGATGAAGATGTCCACGCGGCTGATGGCCGCATCCGAATCGTACGCGACGCCGCGGACCGTCAAGACGCCCTGTACCGTTTCCCCGCGAGCCGGCCGCTCAATCGTGCCGACCGGGACACTGGTGAAGTTGAAGGGCGGCTCAAAACGCAGCGACAGCGCATTGTTCAGAGTGGACAGAAGAACGGTCTGGGTGAATGCTTCATGACCGTTCGATATGCCGATCACGGGACTCTGGCCGCACGCCGATCCATTCAAGGTAGTGGTGAAATTGGTGTTCCCCGCGCCGTAGAAGAACTGGATCACGCCTTCCTTGGTCAGCGTTACGGCGAAGTTCACGGGCTCTCCCGCCGGGAACGGCGTCAGAGTTTCGGCGGCCCAGCGAATCGTCAGCGACCCGGGCCCGGAAGCGCTGGAATAGATGCCCTCATTCGGCTGCGCCGTCCCGAAGGTAAGATTCGCGAACAGCGGGGCCACCGCGGGCAGGCGGGCCAGTTCCGTGCTGTCGTTACAGCCCGGGCTCAGAAGGCTGGTGAAGGCCGAAAAACCGAATCCCAGCGCGCCCGTGGGGTAAATCGTCATGCTGCGGTACGTCTTGGAGAAAAACGGGAAGTCGAAGGGCAGTGGGTAGGTCA
>DATIRX010000339.1:0-5106 GCA_035469225.1 Bryobacteraceae bacterium | reverse complement strand
AGCGATGGGAATCGCCATCGCGGAGGAGACTCCGGGCACGCAATCGTCGCAGGCGCTGGGCATTATCGCCACCAACATCGACATGGCCGCGGATGACCAGGGACCCATCTGCCAGGACACGGGGATGCCCACGTTCGACGTCCACACCCCCGTGGGAGTGAATCAGATCGCCATAAAGAAAGCGATTCGCGCGGCGGTGGCGGAAGCCACCAAGCGGGGGAAGCTGCGGCCCAATTCGGTCGATTCGCTCACCGGCAAGAACAGCGGCGACAACTTGGGCCAAGAGA
This sequence comes from Bryobacteraceae bacterium, assembly GCA_035469225.1. Taxonomy (GTDB): domain Bacteria; phylum Acidobacteriota; class Terriglobia; order Bryobacterales; family Bryobacteraceae; genus Palsa-187. The sequence continues at coordinate 4,819 of DATIRX010000339.1, read as the reverse complement.
CTCCCGTGATCCACTTCGAGCAGTGGGAGCAGGATGAGATCGAGGTGAAGCTGATCCTCAAGGGCGGGGGCTGCGAGAACAAGAACATCCAGTATTCGCTGCCCATGGAGCTGGAGCATCTGGGAAAGGCGGGGCGCGATCTGGAGGGCGTTCGCAAGTGCATCCTGCACGCCGTGTGGCAGGCGCAGGGGCAAGGCTGCGCGCCAGGCGCCGTGGGTGTTTGCATCGGAAGCGATCGCGCGCACGGGTATCTGCTGGCGAAGTATCAGTTATTCCGGACGCTGGACGATACCAATCCGCATCCGGAGCTGGCCAAGCTGGAAGCCGAAATTATGGAGGAGGCCAACAAGATCGGTGTGGGCGCGATGGGATTCGGCGGCAAGTCATCGTTGATCGGCTGCAAAATCGGCGTCGCCAACCGGCTGCCCGCGAGCTATTTCGTGAGCGTCGCCTACGAGTGCTGGGCGTTCCGGAGGCTGGGCGTGCGGCTCGATGCGTCCAGCGGGGCGATCACGAAGTGGCTGTATCGTGATCCGGCGCGGCCGGTGACGAGAATGGCCCGCGGAGAGGGTTTCCCGCTCACAGGAAGAGAAGTGATCCTGCGGCCGCCTTTGACCGAAGAACAGGTTCGGGCTCTCAAGGTCGGCGACGTGGTGCTGATTACCGGTGAAATGTTCACCGGCCGCGACGCGGTGCACGCCCACCTGATGAAGAATCCACCGCCCGTGGATATGCGCGGATCGGTGCTGTATCACTGCGGTCCGGTGATGCTAAAGCAGGGGAACGAATGGGTGGTGAAGGCGGCGGGACCGACCACCAGTTCGCGCGAGGAGCCGTATCAGGCGGATGTGATCCGGAACTACGGCGTGCGAGCGGTGATGGGCAAAGGCGGGATGGGTAAGAAGACCCTGGCGGCGCTGCAGGATTCAGGCGCGGTGTATCTGAACGCGATCGGCGGCGCGGCGCAGTTTTATGCGCGAGCGATCGACCAGGTGCTGGGAGTGCATTTGCTGGACTTCGGAATTCCCGAGGCGATGTGGCACCTGCGGGTGCACGATTTCGCGGCGATTGTGACCATGGACACGCACGGAAATAGTCTGCACGCGGCGGTGGAACGGGAGACCGCGGCGCACCTGGAAGACATCGCGGCCGCAAGTGAACGCACGTAAGCGCGAATGCTAGCGGGCGAGCCGCCGCCGCTCCGCAAGATCGGCCAGGCGTGCGCGATCGGAAGGGTCATGCTGCGAGATCAGAAGGGCTGCGATCTCCTGAGCTGCATCCAGCCGCCCCTCCCCGATTAAGAGGTCCAGATACGCTCGCAGCAGAGGTGGGCCACCCTTCAGGCGAGTGGCCACTTCGCGGGGCGAGGGTTCGAGAACATCCGCGAGTCTCAGAAGCGGACGGTAGTCGTCGAAGGTGAGTGCCGCGGCCCGCTGTGCCCACACCCAGAAATTCCCCGAATTGCCGCTGCGGAAGTAGAAGTTGGCAAGCGTCCAGGCCGGGACGTATTGACGATCGACGCGAGCGGCCCGCAGCAGATCCGTTTCGGCCTCTTGCAGGTTGCCGTCCTGTTCGGCGTCGAGCCCCAGTTGAATCCACGCGGAACTCAACCGGGGATTGAGGCGAACGGCGACGCGCAGTTGGTCGGGTGAGGAGTATAACGCGAGTTCGGGGTTCAGCCGTAAGCGAGCCTCGGACACCGCCAGACGGGTGGTGAGATAGAGGGCGGATCCGAAGAACAGCAGCAGGGTGCAGCGTGCCGCGATCCGGTGCACGGCATCAGCGGCTCAGCCCTGGCGGCCGTCCTGGCGGCTGTCCCGGCGGCCCCGGAGGCGGTCCTGGCGGGGTGACGGGCGGCCGTCCCGGCGGCTGTCCCGGCGGCGCTGCTGGAGACTGAGCTTGACCGGGCATGGCGCTGGCGGTGAACCCTCCCACCCTCGAGACCTCGGCTGCGCCGGCGGTGATTGGCTGCACCTGGCTCGCGGTAATCACCTGGGGTGCGCCGGTAATGGACCTTGCCGCCACGTTCAACGCGCCGGTTACCCCGACCACTTGGCCCACGTACGCCGCCAGGCGCTGGCCCGTAATTTCCATCGTCACGCGAGTCACCCGGTCCGTCAGCATAAAATGACCATGCTGTTCGCTGAGAGTGCCCGTGATCTGCGTCGGGACCGCCACGGGAGAAACCTGTGGCTCGAACGCCAGGGCGGACCCGGCCGGCACATTCGCCACCAGCATGCCGCGGGCGTTCCACACCTGGAAGGAACCGGTCAGCGCCGCCACGCGAAGATGCGTGCCGCCTTGAAATCCAATCCGGCCGCTGCTCCATTCCGCCGGTGAAGCTTCCGGACGAACGACCAGCCCCAGGGCTTCCACATGAAACCCGACTCCGTTCTCCAGGCGGATTTCGCCTTTCTCGAGGATCATCCGATCGCCGTACAGCTTTGCGCGCGAGTCTGGACTGAGCGAGAAGCGCGTGCCTCTGGAAAGCCGCACCGAGGAATCCGTGCGCGCCGTCTCGATCACCGCTCCGTCCAGCAGCGTACCGTTGGAAATGACCGTGTCCCCGTTCAGGCGAAACGCGCCCCCGGAAATCACCGTGCCGATGACCGTGCCGGTCGCGCGTGGCTCCGAAATTCCCAGGCCCGCGATCCACTGCATCGCGACCATCACAATTACTGCCTTTAGGATTTTCACGTCATCCTCCTTTTCTATGGTGCGGCCTTGGCGGTGCTATTCTCGAACGCGCCGATTAGGATAAACAGCCATCCGGCTACTCCGAAGCGTGCAAATGGGTAGTCCACCAGGGCATGCAGGAATACGGCGAGCACGCCGATTCCCCAAATCGTACGAAGCGCGGGACGCACGGCCGCGATCGCCATCAGCAACCATAGAGCGGCATACGGCCAGCCGCCCTCGGCTGCCCATTCCAGCCAGTCATTGTGCGCATGCTCCACCAGGGCGCCGGGATCGAAGCTCGCAAATTCCGGATAAACCGTCGCGAAGGTCCCCAGCCCGTAACCGGTCCACGGCCGCTGGGCAATCATTTCCAGGGAAGAGGCGAAGATCTCGCGGCGATCACGCAGGGGATCGGAATCGCCGAAGCGCTGAATCAAAGTATCCGCGCCCGCCAACGCCGCAAGAGCGATCGCACCTGCCGCAAAACCAGCCGCCAGGCGTTTGCCCGGTTTCGGGCGCACCAGCAGCCACACGGCCAGTGCTTCCGAGACCAGCAGCACGGCGCCAGCACGGGAGGCCGACGCCAGCCCGCACGCCAGTATCACTGCACTGATCCACAGATAGGTCGGGCGATCCCCGGCCTGCGGCGCGGTGCGCCCCAGCCACAACGCCACCGGCAAAACCAGTTCCAGGAACTGGGCGAAATTGTTGCGGCTGAGAAAAGGTCCCCAGACGTCTGGATAAGGGCTCGGGAGCAGCCACAGGATTCTCCCCGGTGAGGCGTAGTAGGCCACCAGGCTGACCACCGCCAGCAGCGACCCGAACCAGGCCATGCCCCGCAGCATCCGGTCGCGCTCGGGTGGCCGGCTGCAGACGGCCGAAGACACCAGCGCGGTAGCAGCGAACGCGGCCACACGCAGCGATCCGTTCAGCGTGGCATAGCGGTACACCGTCGCGCCCGCCCCAAGCTGCCCGAATCCCCACGCGGCCAGAAGAACCTGGATCGACAACCGTAACCCTAAGTGCGGCTTCGCCCGCAGCGCCACCCAGCAGGCCAGCAGGAAGACGCTGGCTTCATACGTCCACTCCGTGAACGGGTCGGAGCTCCAGATCGCGAGCGTGGCGGTGCCGGCCAGCGCAACCAGGAGCATGGCGGCCGTTAGGCGCTGCAAGAGAAGTTTTTGGGACGCGAAGATTCCCGCAGAGCCACCTCGCTCGGCGTGTAATCGGGAACAATCTCCTGAAGCAGGCCCACAACCCGGGCAGCTTCGCGCTCAAGCACCGCGCGCCTCAAATCCTCGATCGCCCGCCCAATGATTTCCGGCCGGGGTGGAGGCCCGGAGAAGACGCGGATCTGTGCATGCGGCGTGCTGGTCGTATTCTCCTCGAGCGCGCGCACCTCCTCGAACAGTTTTTCTCCCGGCCGCGTTCCGCAAAACACGATGGGAATATCGATATCCGGCCGCAAACCGCTCAACAGGACCATTTTGCGCGCCAAGTCCAGAATGCGTACCGGCTCGCCCATGTCCAGCACAAAAATCTCTCCACCCGAGCCCATGGCGGCGGCTTGCAGCACCAATTGCGCTGCCTCCGGGATGGTCATGAAGTAGCGCCGCATCTCAGGATGGGTCACCGTGACCGGGCCTCCCGCCTGGATCTGCCGCCGGAAATGCGGGATGACGCTTCCGCTCGACCCCAACACGTTGCCGAAGCGCACCGCGCGGAATCGCGTGGGGCCGGAGCGTTCGGCCTGACAGATCATCTCCGCCACTCGTTTGGTCGCCCCCATCACGCCCGCCGGGCGCACGGCTTTGTCGCTGCTCACCAGCACGAACTCTTCCGCGCCAAATTCCGATGCGGCCTGCGCCAGGTTGCGCGTGCCAAACACGTTATTCTCGACGGCCTCGAACGGGTGCGTTTCCATCAGCGGCACATGCTTATACGCCGCGGCGTGGTACACCGACTGCGGACCATGCTCATCAAACAGCTCTTCCAGGCGCCGCGGATTCTGGATACTGCCGACCGCGGGGTGAAACACCAGATTCGGAAACCGCTCCCGCAGCTCCTGCTCGAGTTGATACAAGGCCGTCTCCGCCTGATCGAATCCGATTAAGGCGCGGGGGTTGTGCCGGGCGATTTG
>DATIRX010000338.1:0-3091 GCA_035469225.1 Bryobacteraceae bacterium | reverse complement strand
GGAAAGATCGTGAAAACTCCCGCGGATGCCCCAGTTGGATCGGATGTGCGCGTGCGGCTGGCGGCCGGAGAGCTGTCGGCCAGAGTCACGCGCGATCGCTAGTTGCCGGGGACAACCGCTTCCGCCAGGCAGTAGCCCCCGCGCCGTGCCTGGGCCTGCTGCTGCGGTGGAGGGATCGGAACGTAAGGCGTTCCATCGCTGCGCGTAAGGTAGCGCTTCATCGATTCCTCGCCGCCAACAGGGAGCAACTCGCGCAGTTCCAGACCTAGCTTGTTGAGGAATTCGCGTTCGCCCTCGTCGGGGAGCCCGAAAATCCAGGGCTCGCCGGCGGTGAGTTTTCGCAGCCTTTCAAACGCCTTCTGCGCCGCTTCGGAAAACGTGCTCAAGTCCGCGGTCGCCATGAATTTGACGATGTTGGCTCCCAGGAAATCGAAAATGATGGTGCTGCCGGCCGCCTGGGCCCCCACCCAGCGCAGCGTTGCTTCGACGGCCTCTTCGGGAAGGTACATTGTGACGCCTTCCCAAATGAAAAAGGTCTTGTGAGCGGGATCGTAGCCGGCCTTCGCGAGAACATCGCCGAGTTTGTCCTGCCGGAAGTCCACAGGCACATATGTCAGATTCGGCGGGACCTCGATACCGGTTTCCTGGATCCGCCGCTTCTTGTATTCCTGGGTGGACGGCTGGTCGACTTCGAACACCCGCGCCGCTCTGAGCAGTTCGGTAAGCCGATAGGCCCTGGTATCGAAGCCCGCGCCGAGAATCACCACCTGCGATACTCCGTCGCGAAGCGCCTGCGCGAGACGCTCTTCGATGAAGCGCGTGCGGATGATCATCATCACCGCGGAACTGAGCGCCTCGATATTCTTGCGGGCTTCGGCGAAATCCAGCTCCAGGGCCTGCACCACGGCCTGGTCGGCGACCAACGCCCGCTCGGCAGGACCCAGCAGACGCTCGGCGAGGTAGTCCGGATTGCGGATGGATTCGTCGGGCTCGCGAGCGCCTAGTGCACGTCCGGCCGCGACGTACAGGCAAGTTTTGGAAGGTCCGTTATTCAAGACGGTAATTCGGGGCTTCCTTGGTAATGATCACGTCGTGGACGTGGCTTTCGCGCAGGCCCGCCGAAGTGACGCGCAGGAATTGGGCGCGCTCGCGCAGCTCCTGGATGGTGCTGCAGCCGCAATATCCCATGCCGGCGCGCAAGCCGCCTACCAGCTGATACACCAGGTCGGACAGCATGCCTTTGTAGGGAACCCGACCCTCGATGCCTTCGGGAACCAGTTTGCCGCTGGAATCCTGCGCATAGCGATCGGCGGAACCCTGGGGCATGGCGCCCAGCGATCCCATACCGCGATAGCTCTTGAACGTGCGGCCCTGATAGAGAATGGTCTCGCCGGGACTCTCTTCGGTGCCTGCCAGAAGGCTTCCGATCATGACGCAATCCGCCCCGGCCGCGATGGCCTTGGTCACGTCGCCCGAAAACTTGATGCCGCCATCGGCGATCAGGGGGACGCCGCTGCCGCTGGTGGCCTTGGCACACTCGGCGATGGCGGTGATCTGGGGAACCCCTGCGCCGCTGACCACGCGTGTGGTGCAGATTGAGCCCGGCCCGATGCCGACCTTGATCCCGTCCACGCCCAGCGCGATCAGGTCGCACGCGCCCTGTTTCGTGGCGACGTTGCCGGCGATCAGCTGTACCTCCGGCAGCGTTCTTTTTATGACCCGGATGGCTTCCATCACCCGCTCGCTGTGGCCGTGAGCGGAATCGATGGCCAGTAGGTCCACTTTTTTATGCACCAGTTCTTGGGCGCGCTCCAGGAAGTCGCCCGACGAGCCCAAAGCTGCGCCCACGCGTAAACGGCCTTGGGCGTCCTTGCAGGCACTGGGGTATTTGAGCTTCTTCTGGATGTCCTTGACGGTGATCAGACCCTTCAGATAATAGTGGTCGTCCACCACCAGCAGCTTTTCCACGCGATGCTGGTGCAGGATCGCCTCGGCTTCTTCCAGCGTAGTGCCGACGCCGACGGTGATCAGGTTCTCCTTGGTCATCACGCTGGAAATGGGAACGTCCGTGCGCGTCTCGAAGCGCAGATCGCGATTGGTGAGAATCCCGACCAGCTTGCCGTTCTTGGTGACGGGAACGCCGGAGATGCGGTAGCGCTTCATCACGTCCAGCGCGTCGCCGATCCTCTGCTCCGGATCCACGGTCACCGGATCCACGATCATGCCGCTCTCCGAGCGTTTCACGCGATCCACTTCCTCGGCCTGGCGCTCGATGGTCATGTTGCGGTGGATCAGGCCGAGCCCGCCCTGCTGCGCGAGCGCAATCGCCAGGTGCGATTCGGTCACGGTGTCCATGGCGGAGCTGACGATGGGAATGTTCAGTCCGATCTTGCGGGTAATCCAGGTCCGGGTGTCGGTTTGCGCCGGGACGACGTCGCTGCGGGCGGGAAGCAGGAGAACGTCGTCGAATGTAAGTCCTTCTTGGATCGTTTCCGGAATCATGCGGGTGTACCTATGATGATACAGCAGACCCGCTCCGCTGTCGTTCAGTTTGTCCGTGAAATCGAAGCCGCCATGGTCTGCCAGTTGTCCGTGAGTAGCGAATCGACCATAGCGGCACCTGCCATGGCGGCCGTCAGAACAACTAAGCTCCTCGCCAAGATAACGAGTGTTCTCAGCGTTTTCATGGCCGCCTCTTCTATTGGTTCTTAGCCAGCGTCGAGGTGGCCAGCATGCCGCCGAGCCCCATGGTTTCGACTGCCGAGGAAGGCACGATCACCATCGCGCCCTTTTCTTTAATGGCCTCATACAGCATGTTCATGGCGCGCAGGTGCAGCGCTACGGGATTATCGCGATACACCTCGGACGCCTTGGCGAAGCTTGCGGAGATCTGGGTCTCTGCTTCACCGAGAATGATGCGGGCGTGCCGCTCGCGATCTGCCTGGGCCTCGCGCGACATGGCGTCCTGAAGGCCCTGCGGAATCTGCACATCGCGAATCTCGACGGATTGTACGGTGATTCCCCACGGATTCGTCTTTTCGTCCAAGAGCCGCTGCAATTCCCTCCCCAGTGTTTCCCGCTCGGATAACAT
>DATIRX010000337.1:0-13407 GCA_035469225.1 Bryobacteraceae bacterium | reverse complement strand
CTCCGATCCTGCGCCGCCAGCGCCAGCAAGCTCCGGCGCGATTCCCTTTGGACGCTGGTTGCATCGATGACCGTCAGCCTGCCCCTTCGCAGGCGCTTTCCAGCGATGAGCCGCAGCACCTCGAACGCGTCGGCCGATGCGCCCTGGTCGGCTTCGTCATCGGAAACTGCGGCGCGCAGCGCATCCGACGACACGATCTCCGTGCTCTTGAAATGCTTTCGCGCGAAGGTCGATTTCCCGCTTCCCGCGGCGCCGATCAGAAGGACCAGCGCGCCCGGCGGAATGTTCAAAAGCACGATTGCAGTATAGTAGTTCGGACGTGACGCCTTCCTCAAGAACCGCCTGGTACGCAGCCATAGTGCTGATGCTGTGCTACACGCTGTCCTTCGTGGACCGCCAGATCCTGGGCCTGCTGGTGCCGTTCATCAAGGCCGATCTCAAGATCAACGATACGCTGGTCGGCCTGCTGGCGGGAACTGCGTTCGCGCTGTTCTATGCGGTGATGGGTCTCCCTTTGGGACGCGTCGCGGATTCGGCCAACCGGCGCAACCTCATCTCGATCTCCATCGCATTCTGGAGCATCTTCACGGCGGCATGCGCTCTGGCCCGCAGCTACACCACGCTATTTCTGGCGCGCGTCGGCGTCGGCGTCGGCGAGGCCGGACTGAATCCGGCTTCTTTTTCGATCCTGTCGGATCTGTTCCCCAAGGAGCGGCTGGGCGCGGCGCTGAGTGTGTTTTATATCGGCAACCTGCTGGGCTCGAGCCTGGCACTCATTGTCGGCGGAACGGTGGTCCAGGCCGTGACGCGCCAGCCGGAAGTCACGCTGCCGATTTTGGGAGCCATGGCCTCCTGGCGATTGACGTTCTTAATTCTGGGGTTGCCGGGACTGTTTTTCGCCCTGCTGGTATTCACGGTGAAGGAGCCGATTCGGAAAAACCTCGCGCGGACTGCGGCCGGCGTCGCCAGGCTCAGCATTGCGGAAACGTTTGCTGAGATCCGCTCGCGCTGGCAGTCTGTCCTGGGGATCTCGGTGGGATTCGTCTTTCAGGCCGCCTGCAATTATGGATTCAGCACTTGGGTGCCCACGTATTTCCTTCGGGTCCACGGCTGGACCATCGGCCAGACCGGACGCGCCCTGGGATTCCTGATTCTTCCGTTTGGCTGCCTGGGTCTGTACCTGGGCGGATGGTTTAGCGAGCGCTGGCAGAAGCAGGGCAAGGTGGATGGTGCGCTGCTGGTGGGCATTCCTTGCGCCATCGGGATCCTGCTGTTTTTGGTTCCCGCGATGTTGATGCCCAGCGCGGGCTGGTCGCTGGCGCTGATCGGTCCGGGATTCTTCTTCCTGGTGCTGCCGATGGGCACCGCCGGCGCGGCTCTGCAGGTGATCTTTCCCAATCAGGTCCGCGCACAGGTAAGCGCGCTGTACCTGTTCATCCTGAACCTGGGCGGTCTCTCGCTGGGACCGCTGCTGCCGGGCGTGTTCACCGACTACCTGTTCCAGGATCCGAAAATGATCGGCGCGGCACTGGCGCTGACCATGGCCGTTTCAGCCGTCCTGATGGTCATCGTCATTTCGGCAACCCGGCGGCCGTATCGGGAACACTACCGTCAAATGAATCCCGGGGTCTAGTTAACCGCAGCCACAGGAGCGTTCCTGCCACCGGCACCAACGTGACCACCAGGAACGTCTCGGTGTAGCGCTGCTGATCGAACCATCGCCCCAGCATCGGCAAAAGTACCGCCACCAGCGCCGACCAGGTTCCGGCACCCAGGCCCGCGACCATCGCCATCTGCCCCGCCGGGTAGGCGCGGGCGGCTGCGCGCAGCGCCACTACGATGAATCCCGCCGCGATGAACATGGACCAGAAAAACACCAGCACCACCAGCAACGGCGATTGCAGCCACGTCACCGCGCCCAGCGGCAACTCCAGAATCGTCAGCAATATGAACAGGGCCGCCGGCCGGTTCTCCCCCGCAGCATACCGGTCGGCAGCCCAGCCCCAGAAGAAATAGCCCACTTCCCAGCCGGCCGGAGGCACCCACAGGAAATATTTCAGATCGTTCTGCGACACGCCAAACACCCGGTTGAGGTACAGCGAGCTTAAATACAGAATGGGTCCAAGCGCGAAGGCGCCCAGCGAATACCCGCATACCAGAGCCCAGAAGCGGCGTTCGAAAAAGTTGGGCCAAACGATCTTCGCTGCTGTGCGCTCGGGCTTTGGCAGATACGGCGGCCGGGCGACTTTGGCCCACAGAGCCAGCCACGCGAATCCCATCACACCGGTTACCAGGAATGCGGCCCGCCATCCAAAACGCGCCGCGATCGGGATCACCAGGAACGGCGTTACGATCGCGCCCAGCGATCCTCCGCTATAGGAAATGGCAATCCCACGCGCCTGCCGGTTCGGGGGCAGGGAATCCATGGCGGTGCGGAATCCCCCGGGGAACGTCGCGCCTTCGCCGAATCCTAATAACGCCCGGGCCGCGGCGAGCCCCAGGAACGCCGCCGCGCCATATCCGACCAGCGCGTGCGATGCACTCGCCAGGCTCCAGATCGCAACCGCAGCCAGCATTCCCGTGCGCAGTCCGACGTAATCCAGCAGCGAACCCCACAGCGGGTTCCCCAGCATGTAGGCGATGGAGAACGCCGAGACCACCTCGGTGTAACGTTCCGTGCTGAGTCCGGTGTCGGCCAGGATCGCCACCGAGAGCGTGGCCAGAATCTGGCGATCCACGTAGGACAGCCAGGAGCACACCATCATCACTATGGAGGCCGCCCACACTCTGGTAGAATACTCCACATATGTCTTCGACCATCGAACTCTTGAACCAAAAGATAGACGCCAAACACCTCTTGAAGCATCCGTTTTACGTAGCCTGGAGCAAGGGCGAACTGTCCTTGGAAGACCTGCGGTCCTACGCTCGCCAGTACTTCACCCACGTGCGGGCTTTTCCGGCCTATTTGAGCGAGATGCACACGCATTGCGAAGATCTCGACGCGCGCCGCACCATCGCCGCCAACCTGGCCGATGAAGAAGCCACCATGCCTACGCATCCCGAGCTGTGGCTGGATTTCGCTGCCGGTCTGGGTGAAGGGCGCCAGGCAGTCCTGGGGCAAGCCGCTGGTCCGAAAATGCAGGCTCTGGTCGATACATTTCGTTCCATCGCGAAGATGGATACCGGATTGGCCGCCGCCGGCCTGTACTGTTACGAAAACCAGATTCCCGCCGTGTCGGCTGCCAAGATCGCCGGCCTGAAGGCCAACTATCAGGTCACCGACGAAAGCACGCTGCGTTATTTCGCCGTGCACGAATCGGCCGACGTCGAACACGCCGCCCAGTGGGAAGCTTTGATCGAACGGCACCAGGTTCCGGCCGCCGAAGCCGCCGCGGTCGCCGATCGCGTGCTGGATGCGCTGAATGGCGCGCTGGACGAAATCTACGCCGGCTGCCAGTGCACGTCGGTTAATTAGTTTTCTGTCAAGCCCCGCCCGTAAGGGCGGGGGACTTCAGATCGAAACTCTCATCCGCAGCCTGGTCGGGGCTCAGCTTTGCGCGAGCCCCGATCAGCTTCCTCGCCGTCAGGTGCTCCGCCGGACGGTTGATCGAATCCACCGCCCGCAGCTCTCCTTTGCGGAAGTAAAACACCGAAAACTTGCGGCTCTCCGGATCGCCGCGCGTCACCGCCTGGTCGAAGCCATGCGGCAGCCCGGCCAATTGCAGGTGGATATCGTACTGATCCGTCCAGAACCACGGGACGGCTGAGTAGGGGGCCGCATGTCCTACAATCGCCTTGGCGACGCAGACCGCCTGATCCACCGCGTTCTGCACCGATTCCAGGCGCACGCTGCCTTCCGTAAAAGGATTCGGACCCTCGGCGCAGTCGCCGATCGCATAAATGCGTTCGTCCGGCGTCCGGAGGTTCGCATCGACGGTAACGCCGTTTGCCACGGGCAAGCCGGCGTCTCGCGCGAGCTCCAGATTCGGCACCACTCCGATCCCCGCGATCAGCAGATCCGCGCGGCGCCCGGCGCCTTCGATCGTGGTGTTGAGCAGGATTTCCACGCCCTGGGCCGTGTGCTGTGCGCGGAAGTATTCAGACACCACCGGAGCTACCACGCGCGCCATCAATCGCCCGGCGGACTCCATGACGGTAACCTGCTTGCCGAGCGTCCGCGCGGCCGCGGCGATCTCCAGTCCGATGAATCCTCCGCCGATGATGGTGACGTCATTTGCTTCGCGCAGTCTTTGCCGGAGCTCGGCCGCCTCTGCCAGTGTCCGCAGATAGGAAACGCCTGTCATCGGGAGCTGCCGGTTGCGGGCACCTGTGGCGAGCACCAGCGTGCCGTACTCGATCTGATCGCCCGAATCGAGAGTGACTCGGCGAGCCTGGCGATCAATGGCAGTCACGCGCCGGCCCGTCACCAGGTCGATGCGATGAGCTTCATAGAAGGCCGCCGGGCGCAGTTCGGCATGGCGCTGCTCCTGCTTGCCGAGCAAGTAGCCCTTCGACAGCGGAGGGCGTTGATAGGGTACCCCCGGCTCATCGCCGATCAGCGTGATGCGTTCCTGGTAACCTTCGGCGCGCAGGGATGCGGCGGTTTGGAATCCGCCTTGCCCACCGCCAATGATGACGATGCTCACAGGCATGCACAGGGCCGGCGCGGGCCCCCGAATCGCGGAGGACCGGGCCTTGATGCGCCGCGCCAGGCTCCGTTGTGCATGCCGGTACCCAAGAGACTATTGTTGTGTGGGCGGCGTGTGAACCACCAGGCCGTCGAACTCCGGTGTCACGTGGAGCTGGCAGCTTAAGCGGCTATTAGATTTCCGGGGCGACGCCGTGGTTTCGAGCATCGCATCCTCGTCTTCGGCCATCGCCTTCAACCGTGGCAGGAATTTCTCTTCCACGTAGACGTGGCAGGTGGCGCATTGGCAATTGCCGCCGCATTCGGCGACGATGCCATCCACGTCGTTCTGCACGGCGCCTTCCATAACGGTGTCGCCGACCGGGACGTCGATGGTGCGCGAGGCGCCGGCGTCTGAAATGTAGGTGATTTTGGGCATGTTGAGCGAACTCACATTATCGCCCAACACGCCCACGTGCTGCGTCTACAGCACGAAGTTGAGCGTGACCATAGTCTGAACTTTAGTCGGCTGCCCGTTCAGCAGGACTGGCTTGAAGCGCCACTGCTGCACGGCTTCGATGGCCTTTTGATCCAGTCCCAGGCCCAAGGGACGAACGATCTTGATTTCTTGCGGAATTCCGTTTTCGTCCACCAAAACTTGCAGCTGCACGGTTCCTTGCCACTTGGCTCTACGAGCTTCCTCGGAGTATTCCGGATTGACTCGGGAAATCACAACAGGGGCAGTGCCACCTTCACCTACGGCAGCCACCACGGGCGGTGCGGAGAGCTGTCTCGCGCCCTGTGATCGCAGGGCGATCCGGAGGATTACATTACTGCGCTGCGGATCGTAGCTTTCGGAGAACGGGATGTTTACCGTTAAACCTAGATGCTCATCGATCTGTTGCAGATCCTCGCGTAGTCGACGTTGGCCACCTCTATCCAGCGTGTCGCCCTCTCGAACCGTGAGGTGGCTTTGCACGCGTTGCTGCAATTCGGGACTCAAGGTCGAAAGATCGATTTTCTGTATCAGCCAACTCTCTGGAGGAGGCGGCGGTGGCGGAGGCGGTGGCGGCGGAACCAGTCCACCCCTGCCTCCACGCCCACCTGGTCCGGCTGCTACGCCGGGGGGCGGTGGTGGCGGCGGAGGAGGTGGTGGCGGAGGGGGAGGCGGCGCCGTTGCTGCCGCAGCGGATCGTTCTCCGAAGTGAATCGTCGCGCGCACCAGCGAGGGCGGGGCAGTGTCGGCGGCATAGTGCCACTCGAGCACGCTCGCCAGAGCCGCCTTGCGCAGTTCATCCGGACCGCTGAGCACGCGCGCATCGGAAACCTCGCCCTTGGAATTGAGCTTCATCTCGACCAGCACATCCCCGCCCGTGGTGACTCCGCGCGGATACTGCACCGGCGGGCGATGCGCCAGCGCAGCCCCGGCGTCCACCGTGATCCCGGCGTCATCGGGGATCACCTGCGCGGCGCTCTGCAACGGGAAGAACCAGACCGCGACGAACACGCCGGCGATGGCGACGGACGCAGCGGCCGTAACATAGGCAGCAAGACGGGATGCGGACATGGAACTCTCCTTCAGTAACGCAGCCACTCGTACCGCGAGCTGGCGCTTTTTCAGGAACATGCTTGAGAGCAGGGGAGCCGGCGCCACATCCGGCGGAAGGTTCTGCGCGGCCACCGCTACCAGCGCGTCGAGATAGCCTGCTCGATTGCGCGTGGCGTCGACTACTTCCCGATCCACCACGTGCTCCCGGGCGAGCTGGATCTGCGCGAGCGCAAACCAGACGGCGGGGTGGAACCACAACACGCTGCGCACCAGTTCTTCCGCCATGACGAACAGCCAGTCACGGCGATGGACATGAAACAGCTCATGGCTGGCGATGGCCTCCTGCACTTCTGCGGGCAGCTCCCGCACGCTCGCCGGCAACAGAATGGAAGGCCGCATCCAGCCAAAAGTCACGGGACCGCGAACCTGATCCGAGACGTACCATCGCGCGATTCCGCCAAAGGCGACGGGAGGCTGCTCCAGCGGACGTGCATTTTTGCGGATACGGCGAAGGCGCAATAGTCCCACGCCGATCCACAGCAAGCGGAGCGCGACGCCCGACGCCAGCAGACCCAGAACAGGGTCCACGCGCCAGCGAGACACGGGAGCGATGGGAAGGGCGGGCAGGCTTGGAACGGTCGATAAAACCGTACCCGAAACGGTCAGCGCAACCGCGGTCGGCTGCTTCCAGGGCGCCAAAGCCGGCAAGAGCAGAGCGGCCGCCAGGATCGCTTGCCAAAAATAGAGACGCGCCCGGGGATGGCGCAAAGCCAGCGATGCCGCCGCGCCGGCGGCCACCAGAACGAAGACCTGCGCGCTCCAGGCGAGAAGATTATCGAGCAGCAGAGGCGTATTCATGAGCGTTTCTTCTCCCCAGGAATGCTGCGCCGGATCTCGTCCAGCTCTTCCCTGGACAACTGGTCGTCCTCCACCAAATGCAGCAGCAGGGGCTCGGCGGCGCCGTTGAACACGCGGTCCACAAATTCGCGGACCATGGCGCGAATCACCTGCTTCTCGGGACGGCTGGGGGTGTAGACGAACGCCCGGTCGCCCTGGCGCTTCTTGAGATAACCCTTCTGTTCCAGGATGTTCATCATGGTCATTACGGTGGTGTAAGCCACCTTCCGATGCTCCAGCAGCTGTTCATACACCTGCCGCACGGTGGGCGTGCCCAGCTTCCAGACCACCTTCATGATTTCCAGTTCCTGCCCGGTGAGGGTGGATTTGGCCTTCTTCATACTAAAACATTAGTACGAAGTGGTTAGCGTGTCAAGCGGAAAGTAATCGCAGCCACTCCCGGATCCGGGAGCTCACATTCCCGTCCTCCGGGAACAGGTCGCCGATCACGGCTAGGGAGTCGGCTCCGGCGTCGAGCGCCTGCAGGGCGTTGGCGCGGGTGATTCCGCCGATCGCCACCAACGGGCGCCTGGAGAGTGGACGCAGCCTGCGGAAATCGTCCAGCCCCACCGTCGGATCGGGATTCTCTTTGGTAACGGTGCCGAAGAGAGGACCCAGCGCAAGATAATCCGCAGGCTCCTGGTTGGCCGCACGCAACTGCGCTTCATTGTGCGTTGAGAACCCGACCATCGTATCGGGTCCCACCACCCGGCGCGCGGCGGATGGAGGCAGATCGTCCTGGCCGAGGTGCAGGGCGGCGTCGAAAAGTTTAGCGAGGTCGGCGCGATCGTTTACTACCAGCATTGCCCCCGCGGCCTGGGTCAGTGTGGCAATCTCTTCCAGCCAGCCGAACGCTTCCCGCGACAGAAACGCCTTGTGGCGGAACTGGAGGATCCGGGCGCCGGCATCCAGAATCTGCCGGGCCGCGTTCACCGGATCGATGCCGCGCCGCAACGCAACCTCGGTATCCAGGATGGGATAAAACTTCGGAAGAAGGATCATGAATCAGACGGCGGCCGTGAGCACTTCGGCGGGCGACGGTCTTCCCCGCTTGGCATACCGGATCTTTCCATCCTTGCCGATCAGGTAGACCGTGCGCTTGGGTCCCAGCCAGCCGCTCGCCTGGTATAACCTGGCGATCTTCTGGCCTTCGTCGATCAGCAAAGGAAATGGGAGCTGGTGCTTCTCGCGGAATTTCTGGTGCGCCCGGCTGCGCGCCGGATTCACTCCGAATACCACCGCATTTTTCGCCCTCACGGCGGCCCAGTTGTCCCGGAATTCGCACAGCTGCCGGGTGCAGACGCTGGTATCATCCGCCGGATAGAACACCAGAATGACGTTCTTATCGCGATGCGCGGACAGGGTGATGCGGTTGCCGTCCTGATCGGGCACCGAGAATTCCGGCGCGACCGTTCCCACCGCCAGCGGCGAGGAGAAAAGCATTCTAATCCGTGGCCCCGGCCTTTTCCGGCGCGTCCAGTTTCAGGATCTTGCGAAATCGATCGATCTCGCGCGGCGTGAGGACCCGGTAGCGTCCCGGCGGCAGGTCCAATTCCAGGAATCCGATCTTCACGCGCCGCAGCTTCTCCACCAGGCGTCCAAAGTGTTTGAACATGATGCGGATCTGATTCTGGCGTCCTTCGGCGATGCGTACTTCGTACCAGGGATTCGCGCCATGCTTGATGCGCTTCAGCTGTGCGGGCGCGGTCCTCTTGCCGTGCAGGGAAATCCCTTCCTGGAACTGCTTTTCCTGCTCGAGGGTCAGCTGGCCGTTCACCTTGACGACATACGTCTTGAGGACGTGGCTGCTCGGGGCCGTGACGCGGTGCGCGAATTCGCCGTCGTTGGTCAAAAGCAGCAGGCCTTCGCTGTTGTAGTCCAGCCGGCCCACGGGAAACACGCGGTCCTTGACGCCGCGCAGCAGGTGCATCACGGTCGGCCGGCCTTCCGGATCCGATACGGTGGTCACGCAGCCCTTAGGCTTGTTCAGCGCGATGTAGGTGTGCCGCGCCGGCGCGCGCAGCATCTTGTTGTTGACTTTGATGTGATCGCGATCGAGATCGGCCTTGGAGCCGAGCTCGGTGATGACCGCGCCGTTCACGGTCACGTGCCCGGCCTGGATCAGCTCCTCGGCTTTTCTGCGGCTGGCGATGCCGGCCTGCGAAAGGATCTTCTGTAATCTCTCCTCAGACATTTTCCGCCGGGGGATTCTCTGGGACGCTCTCGAGCACGGGCTCGGGCTGCGATTCCTCCACCAGCTCCAGGCGTCCCAGCTCCTCGAATTCCTTGAGCGTGGGCAGCTCTTTCAAATCCTTCAGCCCGAACTGGACCAGGAATTCCTTGGTGGTTTTGTAGGTGAGCGGCCGGCCCACCACATCTTTGCGGCCGGCTTCCGCGATCAGCTTGCGGTCCAGCAGCGTCTTGAGCACGCCCGCGCCCTGCACGCCGCGAATATCCATGATCTCGGGCGTGGTCACAGGCTGCTTGTAGGCAATCACGGCCAGGGTTTCCAGCGCCGGCAGAGACAGCTTCAAGGGCGGCGTGAGTTTCTTGACAAACGCGCGCACGGCTTCATGATGCTCGGCCTTGGTGGCCATCTTATATCCGCCGGCGATCTCGCGAATGCCGAGGCCGCGCTCAGGCTTGGCGTATTCCGCCACCAGTTGATCCAGCGCCCGCTTAACCCGGTCGATGGGCTGCGCGATGGCGGCCGCGATCTGCTGCGCCGTCAGGGGCTCGTCCGTGATGTACACAATCGCTTCCAGAATCGCCTGAAGCTGCGCGTCGTCTTCCTGGGGGGCCACCTGGGCCGCGTCCATTTCTTGCATCAGTTATATCCTTGCTCGATCGCCGCCAGGGTTTCTCCACCCGCAAACGCCGCCTCGAATCCCTTCAGCCGCTTCAGTCCGATTTCGGAAAATGCATCTTTCTGGGTCAGGCCCACGGCCTGCAGTTTCACCAGCTCCAGCAGCGCCAGAAACAGGCAGATCATGGCGCGCCGGCTGCCCTGGCGTTCAAACAGGTCGCGCGCGGAGACCGGCCCGGATTCCCGTTCGAATACGCCCCGCAGGTAGCGAATCATGTCAGGAACAGAAACTTCTTCGTTCCCGATCTCATACACCGGACGATTCTTGGCTCGATCCAGGACGGTTTGAAACGTTTTCACCAAGTCAAACAGCGTGACGGCCAAGCCGGGATCGTCATCCTCGGCGCGGAACTGCGCGATCTGCGGATTCGACCACACGGCTTCCTCCACTACGCGCTTCTGCTGCAGCATCTCGGCGGCGGACTTGAAGCGCTCATGCTCCAGCAGGCGATCCACCAGCTCCTGGCGGGGATCGTCTTCCGGATTGAGCTTGTCCAGCTCCGGATCGCGCGGCAGAAGCATGCGCGACTTGATGTGGATCAGCGTCGCGGCCATGTAGACGAATTCGGCGCTCAGCTCGATATCCATCTCCGCGGCCTTCTGCATGTACTCCAGATATTGCTGTGTAATCCGGGCGATGGGGATGTCGTAGATATTGATTTCCTGCTTCCGGATCAGGTCCAGAAGCAGGTCCAGCGGACCGTCGTATTGTTCCAGGTGAAAGTTAAGCGGGGACGACACTGCACTTCAGGATATCGCAGTAGCTCCGGCCTTCAGGCCGGACGAATCAGCGACGCTTGCCGGCTTTGTCTTTGGCCGGCGTTCCAGCGCCGGCGAAGAACAGCGTCACGTCCACCGTGTGCGAGTCTTCGTGGATGTCGGTTTCCGCACGGGTCTTGCCCAGATTGTCGAAGATGCCCTCGTCGCGCACGCGATTCAGAAATGCCTCCGGATACCCGTCCTGGAAGGGCTGCCCCGGCTCGATCTTCCACATTTTGCGCACTGCCGGCTCGCCGATCAGATCCAAGCCCTGGATGTCCAGCTTGCCCAGAGTGAACTGCGGACCGCGATCGATATGGACAACCAGATTCACCACGTGATCCTGATCGCGAATCTCGCGGACCACGCGGGTATCGGCCCGCAGGAAGCCTTGGGCGCGCTCGCGCTGGCGGATCTTTTGAAGACCGTCCTCGATGTGGGTGAAGTTGGCTACTTCGCCTTTGCGCCAGTCGGCCGATTTCTCGAGCGTCGCGATTTCGGCCGCAGGCACGCCCGCCAGGGCTACCGTGCCCAGGTTGTAGACCGGGCCTTCACGGATCGTGATGGTCACCACCACTCCGTCATTGTTCTCGGCTTTCTTCGCAGTGATTTCGGAGAACGCTACCTGAATCCGGCCGAGCTCTTCATACAGCGGACGAATCGCGGAATCGATGACCCGCCGCAGCAGAGGCTCGCTATAGGGAATGCCGACCGCCGCGGGAGACAGCTTGCCCAGCAGCAGCGGCGTCAGGATGGCCTGGTTTCCGGTGAAGTTGACCTCGGAGATGCGTGCGCGATCTCCGGCCGGGCGGAATACAATCTCCAGCGTCCCCGAATCGCTGTTGATCTCGCCCTTGGCTTCCACTTTGCCGTCGAAAAACCGGCCGATTGCAGCGGTATAGCGATTCAGGACCTGGGGCGTGGCAGGAATGCGGTCCCCCAGCACCGGCTCTTGCTTGCGGAGCGCAGCACGCAACGCGTCGTCGGAGCCGGGCAAGGCTTCGAAGCGGTAAGGATAGAGGGTTCCGATTTCGACTACCTGGAACGTCGCATCGTACCCGTTGGCATTTGCGGGCTTGAAGTTGAAGGCCACGCTGTCGAACGCTCCGGATTCCAGCAACCGGTCCCGGGCGGCGTCGAAGTCGGCCTTATTGACGGGAGCCCCGATCTTGAGTCCCGAAGCGTTCAGGATCCGCTCAGCCGGAATTTGCTGATTCCCCTCGACATGGAACGCTTCCAGGGGATACTTTTCCGGGCCTTGGGCGTAAACCAATCCGGCGAGAACCAGTAGCAGACAGGCACGCATACCTGTCCCCATGATGCCACGCCGCGGCCTGGCCGTTACTTCCTAAGCTCGATGACGGCGCCGCGTCCGCCCCGCCCGCCCCCGGCGGTCTTTACCGTGTAATCGGAAGGAACTTCGAACAAGGTGGGCGGCGGGCTGGACCGGTTGATGTTCTTCAGCTGGAAGTTGGTTTCGCCGCTGCGGGGATCGCTGTGCTTGGTCATGACGGTCATTTGCAGGTCGGGTGAGTACCAGCGCTCGTCCACAATGTTGATGGGACGCTCATTGCCGATCTCGCCGGCCGGAATGGTGGTGGTCGTGCGGGTTCCCTGGGCCTGGACGCCTTCGATATACATGTTTCCGAGTTGTTCAGTCTTGGCGTTGCTTGAACCGGCAGACAAGCGGCCCGCTGTAGCTACCGTGAACTCCTGCGGTGCGTCTCCGGGGGCTTTGAGTCTGATCGTCACCCCGCGCCCGAGACCAGCCTCTGTCCGCTCAACGAAGACTCCTGCTTCCGGAGCCGGTCCACCAAAATTGATTACCAGCGGGCCCTTTTCAGCCGTTTGGGATTCCGGATGTAGCGTGTAGCGGAGCCGGGCGACCGGATCGCTGATAAAGATCGCCCCCATCGCCGATGTCTCCTCGCGGCGTTCGCGGCCGTCGTTGTCCCGGTATTGCATGGCCGTCGTGCGCCGCACGATGCGGTTGCCGTCCGCCAGCATCTGGATGGTTTCGTTCACGGCTTCCGCCGAATAGGGCGCACCTTTCACCGCAGGCCCGGAGATTAATTGGCCGGACACAAATTCAACCGTCTGTCGGGTCTCAGCGAGCTTCGTTTTGAGTTTGTCCGCCTCTATCTGCCGGCGGCGGATAGCGTCATCTTGGGCCGTCAGAACCGACGCCAGACTCACCCCAAGAATTGCCTTTAACAATCTCTTCATATGGATCTCCTTATTGCTCATAACGTACGAATCGAATCGCCCGTGCCATGCCTTCTTCCCCTACCAACACGTCCGCCGTAATGCGGTCGCTGAGTCGATCTTCGTTGACGGGCAGCCCGACTCTCCGCATCGTCGATGCCGGTACCCTCATCCGCAATAGCTCACCGCGCTCAAACGGCAAGGACACGTCCAGTAGCGGGAAAAACTCGGTCACGACCTCGCGGGGTTGCCGCTTCACCGGGCGGGACTGGCGCGCTCGTGGGGGAGCCGGTGCGACAATCTCGACCGGCGCCGGAGCTGCTGCAACCACTTGCGGCCGGATAAGCTCCGGAGGAGCCGGCTTGGCCCTTTCGCGCGATTCCGCGACGACGAATACCGCGACTGCCGCAGCGGCCGTCAATCCCCACGCCGCCACGCTGCTCCATCTGCGCCAGGCATGTTTCCGCCTGAAAGCCTTGCGTACCCGATCCTCCACGCTCAGCG
>DATIRX010000336.1:0-11954 GCA_035469225.1 Bryobacteraceae bacterium | reverse complement strand
ATTTCGCGAAGGGCGCTGTCATCGTCCAGTAGTACTGCCTCGAGCAACCGATCGCCGATGGCCGCGCCGGCGTCGACCAGCAATTCCATCATCGGGCCGCAGTGGTTCTGGTTGCTGTTCACCGCGTGGAACAGCGGTGTCTGCCCGCCTAGCGCGTTGGAGCTGTCTACATCGGCCCGGGCATTGATGTCCGCGCCCGCCTCGATCAGGACGCCTGCACAGCGCACGGAGTTGAATTCCGCGCAGATATGCAGCGCAGTAACGCCTTTGCAGGAAGTGTAGGCACACAAAAGGCTGAGTTTTCGATGCAGTTCCGTGCGGGAAGTCTTCAGAATTTCGCGAAGGGCGCTGTCATCGTCCAGTAGTACTGCCTCGAGCAGCCGATCGCCAATCGTCGCTCCGGCGTCCAGCATGACTCGCAGGCAATCCGCGAATTGCGCGGATCGGGTATACATCTCGATCAGGATGTCGATCGGCTTTTTGCCCTGGATTGGGTCAATGGGGCTGGCGCCAGCCGCGAGAGCCCCGCGAATCCTGCTGGTCGAATGCAGTTCAAATGCTTCCAGCAGGTCGGACTCCGTGGACATGGCTTCTACCCGATTGTCCTTTACTTCCAATCAAGTATGTTACCCTCAATTCTTAAACATGCGAACTGTCGACCTCATCCACCAGAAGAGGGATGGCGAAGAACTGTCTCCCGAAGATATCGCTACCCTCGTTGACGGTTATCTTAGCGGAGAAATCCCTGATTATCAGATGTCTTCGTTCCTCATGGCCACGTACTTTTCAGGCATGAGCGATCGCGAAGTCAGCGCCATGACCGAGCGCATGATTGCTTCGGGAGAAACCGTGGATCTCTCGAGCCTGCCCGGCGTCAAGGTAGATAAGCTCTCGACCGGCGGCGTCGGGGACAAGACCAGCTTGGTTGCTGCGCCCCTGGCAGCGGCAGCCGGCGTGACGGTTCCGATGACAGCCAGCCGGAGTCTGGGGATCGCCGGCGGCACATTGGACAAGCTGGAGGCTATTCCCGGACTTCGAACTAATTTGAGCGTGGACGAATTTCGTGCGCAAGCCGCGGAACATAAACTGGTCTTCGCCGCTGCGCCCGCCACCGTCGCGCCCGCCGACGCCCGATTGTCGGCACTGAGGGAAGCCACCGCTACCCTCGAATCGATTCCCTTGCTGGCTACCTCCATCATGTCGCGCAAAATCGCGGCTGGGGTGGACGCGCTGATGCTGGACGTGAAGGTCGGCTCCGGAGCGTTCATCAAGCGTCAGGTGGACGCCCGGCGTCTGGCGCAGCTGATGGTCGGTATCGGCCGGCGCATGGACAAGAAAGTTCAGGCGCTGATCACGGATATGAACCAGCCGCTGGGCTTTGCCATCGGCAACGCGCTCGAAATCATGGAAGTGTCGCAGACGCTGCAGAACGTCGGACCCACGGATCTCACCCGGTTGTCCCTGGAACTGGCCGCGCGCATGATCTTCCTGGGCAAGATTACCGCGACGCTGGAAGAGGCTCGCGAGCTGGCCCAGACCAAGCTGCTGGATGGCTCCGGATACCGCAAGTTCAAAGACGTGATCACGGTGCAGGGCGGAGACGCCCGTGTGCTGGATCGCTTCGAACTGCTGCCCAACGCCACCGGCGCGCGCGAAATCAATTCACCCCGGGCGGGTTACGTGAGCGCCATCGATGCCGAGGGTATCGGCATGGCTTCGGCCATGATCGGCGGGGCTCGCGAGAACAAAGACGACGCCATCGATCCCGCGGTGGGCGTGATTCTCGAAGTGAAGGTCGGCCAGAAAGTCGACGCGGGCGGCGTGCTGTGCCGCCTGTACTACACGCGCGAGGATCGCGTCGAAGAAGCCGCGCAGCTGGTGGAAGACGCTTTTCGCATCTCGGCCACGACACCCGAAGAACGCGCCTTGATTCTCGAAGTGGTGGGCTGATAAAGCGGTTCCAATGGAGCGGTTTACCGGACTGCTCGGGCTGCTGGTGATCGTCTCGGTCGCATTCCTGTTCTCGAACAACCGCAAAGCGATCCAGCCCCGCGTCATCTACTGGGGCCTGGGTCTGCAGTTCGGGTTCGCCTTCCTGGTATTAAAAACCCCCCTCGCCGAGTGGTTCAAGACGTTGAGCAATGGCGTGAACAGCATGCTCGGCTATGCCATCGAAGGCAGCAGGTTCGTCTTCGGCGACAAGCTGGGCGCCCCCAACGATCAGTTCGGCACCGTGTTTGCGTTCCAGGTGCTGCCGATCGTTATTTTCATTGCGTCCCTGTTCGCGATTCTGTACTACCTCGGCGTGATGCAGGTTTTCGTCCGCAGCATGGCCATCCTGATGCAGAAGGTGATGGGCACCAGCGGCGCCGAATCCACCAGCGTCGCCGCCAGCATTTTCATGGGACAGACGGAAGCCCCTCTGACCATCCGGCCCTTCCTGGCCGGCCTGACGCAGAGCGAGCTGTTCACCATCATGACCAGCGGCATGGCTCACGTCTCCGGCGCGGTGATGGCGGCCTACGTTTTGATCGCGCACGTCGAAATACGGCATTTGCTGACCGCCGTGATCATGACGTCCCCGGCGACGCTGATGCTGAGCAAGATCCTGATGCCGGAAACCGAAACGCCCGCGACCATGGGCGGCGTCAAAATTGAAGTGGAAAAGCAGGGGGTGAATGTGATTGATGCGGCCGCGCGGGGCGCCTCCGACGGATTGCATCTGGCGCTGAACATCGGGGCGATGCTGATCGCGTTTATCGGACTCATTGCGATGTTGAACGGAGGCATCCATTGGCTCCACGACACGCGCTACTTCGGATGGCTGCCCGACACGATGCAAGGAATTCTGGGCCGGATCTTCGCGCCCATCGCCTGGCTGCTGGGCGTCACGTGGAATGATTGCGCCACGGTGGGAAATCTTCTGGGAACCCGGCTGATCCTAAACGAATTCGTGGCATTTGTCGATCTGGGGAAGATGGGAAGCATGCTGGATCCGAAATCGTTCACCATCGCAACCTATGCACTGTGCGGGTTCGCTAACCTGAGCTCGGTGGCCATTCAGGTGGGCGGCATCGGGGCGCTGGCGCCTTCCCGCAAATCGGATCTGGCGAGGCTGGGAATGAAGGCGGTGGCAGCCGGAACTATGGCGAATTTCATGTCGGCGTGCATTGCGGGAATGCTTCTGTGAGTGTCGGTGTTATTCTCGGCAGCGGGCTCGGCTGGTTCGCCGATACGCTGGAGCATCGCACCGAAACGCCCTATTCCCAAATCCCGGGATGGCCGGCCTCAACGGCCCTGGGCCACGCGGGAAAACTCGTCACCGGACGATTGGACGGCACCGACGTCGTCGTCGCCGCGGGACGCGCGCACTTGTACGAGGGCTACACGGCCCAACAGGTGGCGTATCCGATTCGCGAGCTGGCGTGGCGCGGCGTGACCAGCTTGATCGTGACCAACGCCTCGGGCGGCATCAACCTGAAGTACCAGCCGGGCGACCTGGTGCTGATCTCGGATCACATCAACTTGACGGGCGTGAATCCGCTGACCGGACCGAACGATGAATCCTTCGGCCCGCGCTTCCCCGACATGAGCGAAGCGTACTCGCGCGAGTATCGGGAAATCGCCAGGCAATTTGGATCCTTTGAAGAAGGGGTCTACGCTGCCCTGCCCGGACCAAGCTATGAAACCCCCGCCGAGATCCGTTATCTGCGGACGATCGGGGCGGATCTGGTGGGAATGTCCACTGTGCCCGAAGTGATCGCGGCGAATCACCTGGGGATCAAAGTTCTGGGGATTTCCTGCGTCACGAACATGGCTGCGGGTATCCTGCCGCAGAAGCTGACGCATCGGGAAGTGATGGATACCGGAGAGCGCGTGAAGGACACCTTGGCGGCGCTTCTGCGTGCAGTCATACCACGGCTCAAATAGAAGCGGGACTGACGCCCGGCCCTCCTAAAGCCGGTAGATTGTGACGCCGCTCAGCAGCTTGGGATAAAAGTCGGTCGATTTTTGAGGCATCACGCCGCCTGCGAAGGCGATGCGCGCCATATCGCCGATCGGCGTCGGCTCCAGCAGAAACGCAGCCTGTGCGCCCTCCTTGCGAACTTCCGCCACGGCCGCATCGATGCCGCGCACGTAGGTGATGTAGCGTTCGTCGCGAACCGCCTCTTCGCCGATGCCCAGCAACCCGCCGAGGATTTCGGTATGAAGCACGGGAACGTCCAGCTCGCCTTCGCGGCGGTCTCGCTCCAGCGTGTACGCGCGGCTCCCCGCGACCAGCCCGATCCGAACTGAGCCGTGGTCTCCCTGCCCGGGTATTCCTTCTCGAACGGACCAGCCGCTCGCGCGAGCCTTCGCCAGCAGCGCAGCGGCCTGGAAATCGTCCAGGTTGCGCAGCACCCGATGCGTTGCCAGGATCTTCAGCCCCGGGGAATACATATTGACGAAGGTCATCATGACGTACTCGGCAGCGGGTACGCCCGAATTCTCGTTGCGATAGGCCAGCGCAGTTTCGTATCGATGATGCCCGTCGGCGATCAGGAGTTTTTTGTCGCGCATGAGCGACGCGATGCGGGCCGTGGCGGTTTCCCCGGTGATGGGCCACAGCCGGTGCCGGGCCTGGTACTCATCGAGAACGTCGAGCACGGGCTGGCCGGCAGCGGCGTTGGCCAGAATCTGATCTACCGCGCCTTCGCGGTCCGGATACAACATGAAGATCTGCCCAAAGTGCCCGCGCGTGTGGCGCAGCAGTTCCAGCCGGTCTTTCTTCGGCCCGGAGAGCGTCTGCTCATGGCGGTAAACCACGCCCGCGGAATAGTCCTCCACTTTGCCGATGCCGATGAAGCCCATGCGCGTGGCGCGTTCGGATGTATCGGGCACGGCGAACTCCTGGAAATACGCATAGAATCCGGGTTGCGAATCCTGCGCCAGAAGCCCGTCGCGAATCCAGGCATCCAGGTACCCCGCAGCGCGAGTGTAGACGTTATCGGAAGGATTATCCTCAGCGCGGCGTTCGCCCAGAATCACACGCACAAGATTGTACGGGCTGGCGGCGAGATACTTGGCCTGCATGGCCGGGTTGATCTTGTCATACGGCTGGGTGAGCAGCGTGGATGGATCGCCCGCCTTGGAGGTGTAGCGATAGGGTTGAAAGGGTTTAACGATGGCCAATACTCAGGATAACGTCAGTTGGCGGCAGTTCGATACGCCATCGGCGCGCTGATCGAAACGGCGCGCGGGTGCAGCACCATCGATGCCAGCCAAGGTGAGAAGAACTGGGGTTGGTAATGGATGATCGTCACGCTGAGGGTTTCGTCGTCGGGGCGTTCGGACGTGGCCGCCTGATGGCGAACCACGACATTCTCGGGTCGCAATCCGAGGAACGCGGCGGAGGCTCCCGCCGGAGCGTCCGTCTGGTTATATAGCACCCGATTAACGATGCGATCGGGACCCTCCCAGGGATTCACGACGCCCCAGCGAACCGCAGACCGCACCCGTTCGACCAGCGACTGATGTGCGAAGAGAACCTGTCCGCAATCGATTACGCCCAGCAGCAGGCTGAAGAAAACGAGCAGAACCAGCGTTGATTCCACCATGCTTTGCCCGCGGCGATTATTCTTCACGGCTCGGACTCCCCGGGAGCGTAGCGACCCACAAAGGGATACTCCACCGCGGGCCGGCCTGTGAAACGAAACATTCCGAAGGCTGCGTCCACGGTGTAATCGGCGATTGAGACATCGACAAATCCGGGTTTTTCGCCAGAATCGTCGTTGTTCGACACGGGGATCCACTCGACGCGGACTTGTTCGGGCCGCAGATTGGCAACTTGCGGAGGCGTGCCCGGCGCAGGACGCGCGTCGCCATAGACCACCATGTTGCGGATCGCGATCTTCCCTTTTTCGATGTCCGCCGGCGAGGCGGCGCGGTACGTCCGCAGGGCAGCATAGCGTCCCCCGTTGCCGACTGCCGACACCAGCTCGTTATAGATGTAGAAGGTGTATCCGAACTGCACCGTGCCGCCCAGGCACGACACCATCACGGCAGCCGAGATGGCCAGCTCGATCATGGCGTGGCCGCGCTGATTCTTCTTCATTCCGTCAGCCTCACGGGATTTGCAGCGGCGGTGCTGTGCGCAGGAACCGTGAATGACTCCGGAGCGCCCACCGCGCGCAGAAACGTAATCTCGACCTGATTGTCGGGGGCCGTGACGCGAGCCCAGCTCTGCTTGTCGGTGCTGAATTCCACCACCACGCCGGTGAACGATCGGGTTCCGAGGTTCCAGCGCCCGGGCAGCCGCGCAACCGCTTGGCGCGCCCGATCCAAGCCGGCTTCGGTGCCGTCCAGCTTCGCGGCGGCGGCCATGGCGGCGGCGTCGGTGAATACCTGAGCTTCGTTGCGGGCGATGTAGATGCGGCCAAAATCGAAGGCCATGCCCATGACGCCCAGCAGCACCAGCATCGCGACGGACATCGCGATAAGGACGAAGCCCCGATCCCGGGAGTTTTTGCGCACACGCATCCCTACCCGGGGATCGGCAGAAATGGCCGGAATATTTAGGCGTGTACCGGCTGGTTGACCCGGGCAGTACGGCCCACGCGGACCAGCAAGACCGCGCCTGCGCATGCCAGTGCAATCGCAATCCACTGTGTGATGGAGAAGGGCAAGCCAAAGGGCAGCGCCTGCTCATGATTGCGGGTGAACTCGATGAAGAACCGGGTCACCGAGCTGATCACCAGGTACAACCCGATGATCTGGCCGGGAGCGTGCGGCCGGCCGAATCGCCAGTATAGAAATCCGAAAATCAGCGCTTCCGCACCCGATTCGTACAGCTGCGCCGGATGCAGCGCAATTTCGAGCGGGACTCCGGTGAGAGCGTAGGCCGCCGGATCGTGGAACTTCACCGCCCACGGAAGCTTGCTTTCAATTCCCCAGCAGCAGCCTGCGGCGAAGCAGCCGACCTTGCCGATGGCATGGCCCAACGCCAGGCCGGGCGCGAATGCGTCCGAAGTCGCCAGAGGAGGCAATCCCTGGTGGCGCAGATACAGGAACGCGGTGACCAGCGCCAGAAGCAAGCCGCCCTGAAACACGCCGGCCGCTTGCAAGGTAGGCAGGGAGAAAATATCCCCCGGATTCGCCATGTAGCGATTCCAGTCGAACACGATCATCAGGAGTTTGGCGCCCAGCATTCCGGCCAGGGCGACATACACGGCCAGGTTGGTCATCAGCTCGGCATTGAGTCCGCTGCGGCGGGCGAGCTTGATGGTGATCGCCAGCCCGGCCAAAAAGGCCAGGGCGACCATCACACCGTAGGTCGGCAGGTAGAAGCTTCCGAAGGAAAATATCTTGGGGAACACTCTGTATTTAGATTAGCATTCAGCGGAATGGGAGTCTTGCTGTGCTAAACTCGCAAATAGAAGGACTTCCGTGCGATTCGGGCGACTCATCCTGGTAAGCTTGGCTCCGCTGCTCGGCCTCTCCGCGATTTCCGCGGCCATGGCCACCGGACCCGCCGTATCCAGTGAACACAAGTCCAATTCCCTGACGCGCCTGCTGCTGTCGGCGGTGACGCCTATGGCCGAATCGTCGGCGCTCAGTTCTCAGCCCGAGCGGCCTTCACCGCAAGCTGTTTTGCCGTTCGCGGCTATGGCCGAAACTCCTTTCAGACACTCCGTCTGGATGATGGTCAGCCGTACCGTCCTGCCCTTCTCTCCCCAACCGCAATATCGCTCCCAACTTCGCTGCTGAACCGGCGTCGTCCCGCAACCCCAACGTTGTTCCACTGCTAAGAAACGGGAGGTTTGATTATGGCGATTGATGCCATGCTGGCCAAGGTTTTCGGAACCAGGCACGAGCGTGAAGTAAAGGCGATGCGTCCGCTGATCGCGGCCATCAACGAGATGGAGCCGCGGATTCAGGAGCTATCCGATCAGGAGCTGGTGGCCCAGACAGTGATGTTTAAGGAGCAGCTGGCGCAAGGCGCCACGCTCGACGACATTCTGGTTCCAGCCTTCGCCACCGTGCGCGAGGCCGGGCGCCGCATTCTCAACATGCGGCATTTCGACGTGCAGTTGATCGGCGGAATCGTTCTGCATCGCGGCAAAATCGCCGAAATGAAGACCGGCGAGGGAAAGACGCTGGTCGCCACGCTCGCGGTTTACCTGAACGCGCTGTCGGGACTCGGCGTGCACGTCGTCACGGTCAACGACTATCTGGCCAAGCGCGACTCGGAATGGATGGGCCGCATCTACAAAGGCTTGGGCCTGAGCGTCGGCGTCATCGTGCACGATCTGGACGACAACGAGCGCCGGGCGAGCTACGCCGCCGACATCACCTACGGCACCAACAACGAATTCGGCTTCGATTATCTGCGCGACAACATGAAGTTCCGGATTGCCGAGTGCGTCCAGCGGTCCATCGAACCCATTACCGTGCCCGCCGTCGACGGCAAAGGCACCCAGTTCAAGATGTTCAACTACGCCATCGTCGATGAAGTGGACTCGATCCTGATCGACGAAGCGCGGACGCCGCTCATTATTTCGGGTCCTAGCGAGGAATCCACCGACAAGTACTACAAGATCAACCGCCTGATCCCCAGCCTGATCCGCGGCGAGGTGATCGAGGGCAAGGAGCCCGGCCAGAAATGGACCACCGGTGACTACACCGTCGACGAACGGCATCGCAGCGTGGCGCTCACCGAAGAAGGGTCGCTCAAAATCGAACGGCTGCTGGGCATGGGAAATCTTTACGAAGCCGCCAACATGGAGGTCAACCACCATGTGCAGCAGGCCCTCAAGGCCCATGTGCTGTTCCTGCGCGACAAGGATTACGTGGTCAAAGACGACGAAGTCATCATCGTCGACGAGTTCACCGGCCGCCTGATGCCGGGCAGGCGCTGGTCGGATGGATTGCACCAGGCCGTCGAAGCCAAGGAAGGCGTCAAGATCCAGCGCGAGAATCAAACGCTGGCCACCATCACCTTCCAGAACTATTTCCGCATGTATAAGAAGCTGGCCGGAATGACCGGCACGGCCGATACGGAAGCCGCGGAGTTCGAGAAAATCTACGGACTGGAAGTCACCCAGATCCCCACCAACCGGGTGATGCAGCGCACGGACTTCCAGGACATGGTCTATCGCACCGAAGAGGAGAAATTCCGCAACGCGGCGAAAGAGATCCAGCAGATTCACGAAACCGGGCAACCGATTCTGGTCGGTACGGTCTCGGTCGAAAAATCCGAAAAGCTCTCGAAGATTCTCGGCAAGATGGGCGTCCGCCACGAAGTCCTGAACGCCAAGAACCACGAGCGCGAAGCGTTCCTGGTGGCGCAGGCGGGTCGCAAAAGCGTAGTCACCGTCTCTACCAACATGGCCGGCCGCGGAACCGATATTCTGCTGGGCGGCAACCCGGAGTTCATGACCAAGGAGCGGCTGCGCAAGGAGAATAAAGACCCCGACGCCATGCAGACCGCGCCGGTCGGTTCGCCCGAACGGCAGGAGTGGGACGCTCTCTTCAGCCGGTTCAAGGAAGAGACCCAGCAGGAACACGATGAAGTGGTGGCGTTAGGCGGGCTGCATATTCTGGGCACCGAGCGGCACGATTCACGGCGTATCGACAACCAGCTTCGCGGCCGGTCGGGACGCCAGGGCGACCCCGGTTCCGCGCGCTTCTATCTTTCGCTGCAAGACGATCTGATGCGCATTTTCGGCGGGCAACGCATGCAGAATCTGATGCTCCGGCTGGGCATGGAAGAGGACGTGCCGATCGAGAGCAAGATGATCACCAAGCGCATCGCAGCCGCGCAGAAGGCTGTCGAAGCCCAGAATTTCGCGGCCCGCAAACATATTCTCGAATACGACGACGTGATGAACAAGCAGCGCCAGGCGGTGTACGGAATGCGCCGCGGCCTGCTGGAGGGCACTGACCAGAAGGAGCGCATCATCGAAATCATCGGCGGTATTCTCAGTTCCTTCGTGGATGCCCGCCTGCCCGAGAAGGCCCATGCCAGCGCCTATGACTGGACCGGTCTGGAGACGGACGTTCTCACCCAGTTCGGCGTCAAAATCCGCACCGAGGATTTGATGAACCTGGACCGCCGCCAGGCGGAAGAGGAAATCCTCGAACAGCTCAAGAAAAAGTATCAGGAAAAAGAAGACATGCTTAGCGCGCCCCTGCTGCGCGAAACCGAACGCATGATCATGCTGAATGTCATCGACAACCAGTGGAAGGATCACTTGTTGTCGATGGACCACCTGAAGGAAGGCATCGGGCTGCGCGGCTACGGCCAGAAGGATCCGCTGGTCGAATACAAGAAAGAATCCTACGTGTTGTTCCAGGACATGATGGACCGCATCGAGGACGAAACGGTCCGCTATCTGTTCTTCCTGCAGCGCAGCGAAGGCCCGATGGACGTTCCACACCCCGAGTTGTGGAACGAAGAAGACGAGAACGGCGGGGACGAGACGGAAGCGGTGGGTGTCGCCTCCGGACCTACCAATGAGCAGCGCCAGGCCGAAGCGCGAGCGGCGCAGAACTCGGTCCTGGATTTCACCCGCAAGATTGAGCGCAAAAAGGAAAAAGAAATGGCCGCACTGCAATTCGTCGGCGGCGAGAGTTCGCCCAGCAAGCAGCCTGTGCTCACGAAAAAGCAGGTCGGCCGCAACGACCTGTGCCCGTGCGGCAGCGGGAAGAAGTACAAAAAATGCTGCGGAAGTTAGGATTCATTTTCGTCGGGCTGCTCCCGATGCAAGCGGCGATCCTGCCCGAAAAATTCGGCGCGTTTACCAGGGGCGACTCTAAGGCGTTAGCGGCTTCCGATCCCGCTTTGTTCCAGGAATTCGGATTTCAAGCGGGCGAGCAGGCCGACTACAAATCGCCTCAACAACGTTTTACCGTATCCGCCTGGCGCTTCCACGATTCCACCGGAGCCCTGGCGCTGTTCGAGACCCAGCGGCCGGCTGCGGCCACACCCGCCAAGCTTTCGACTTTGATGGCCAAAACGCCGGATGGGGCCATCGTCGGCTTCGGAAATTACGTGTTCCAGTTCACGGGTTTTGTCCCGGAACAAAAGGACCTCGACTTGCTTTTTATCCAGCTGCCCCAGCTGGACCGGGCTCCCCTGCCCGCCCTGATTTTGTACCTTCCCCAGGAGGGGCTGATCCCCAATTCCGAGCGCTACGTTCTGGGGCCGGCTTCCCTGGCCCGGTATGAGCCCAGGATCTCTCCGTCCCTGGCGGCCTTCCACCTGGGTGCCGAGGCCCAGCTAGGCCGCTACAGAACGCCCAAAGGCGACCTGACCCTGGCCATTTTCAGCTACCCAACCCCGAATATGGCCCGGGAGCGGCAGGACGAAATGCTCAAGGTACCCGGTACCCTCGCCAAGAGGAGCGGTCCCCTGGTGGGCGTAGTGGTGCAGTCGCCCGACCCCGATTCGGCGCAGAGGGTGCTCGCGCAGGTCCAATACGCTGGAAATCTCACGCTGAATCAGGCAGTTCCGGTGAATCAGGCGCAGTATCTAGCCAAGCTGTTCCTGGCCATCTTCACCCTTTCGGGCGTGCTGATGGCGCTCAGCATCATCGTGGGAGTCGGGTTTGGAGGCTTTCGTGTGCTTCGCCGAAGGTTCGGAAAGGTCGGAGATGACGACGGCTTCGTGCTGCTCCGGATCGGGGATAAATAAGCCTTGACGTTCCGCACCCTTACAGTGGAAGCAGGCACCGCAGAGATCGAAATACAAACAGCTTTTCCACAATGGACTCACTTCAGCTTTGCTCCGTAACTTGCCTGGATTCAATTGGCTAGGGGCAAGACTGCAAGTAGATTTTTTTTCCTTGACTTCATCTGCTCCAGACCCTAATATCGCAATCACAACCAGGTTTTGTCGGTTGCGAAACCGTCGAATCTGATTCTCCCATGTACATCCCCCGCGACAGCGGGGTAAGCGTAAATGCTCACCTTCG
>DATIRX010000335.1:0-20028 GCA_035469225.1 Bryobacteraceae bacterium | reverse complement strand
GGATCGTAGCTGCCGGTGATCCAGCTTTCCGCGCCCACGCGCGAGGCGTCGGGGAGACCTCCCCAGGTATCGCCTCCGGGTTCTCCCGCCAGCGCAATGGTTTTGAAGCGCCACGCTTCCTTGCCGGTCTTGGCATCGTATGCGCTGATAAAGCATTTTTCCCCGCCAAACGTCTGGCAGCCTCCCATGCCCTGGATCAACTTGCCATTCACGGCAAGCGGTCCGCTGGTGGTGGAGCGGTTACCCTTGGAGCGGTCGCCGATGGTGGTATCCCAGACGACCTTGCCGTTGCGGGCGTCGAAGGCCATCAGGTGCGCTTCGTTGGTGGCCAGGTAAACGTTATCGCCGTAGATCGTGATGCCGCGCATCGACGGCACGGCCGGGTTGGTTCCGTAGCGATTCTCCCAAATGAGCTCGCCGGTCTTGGCGTCCAGGGCCTGCAGCACCATGCCGTTGTTGTTCACATACAGCACGCCGTTGTGGACGATGGGCGCGGGCTGGTTGCCGAGGACCACGCCGTCCTGCATGGCCCAACTCCACACCAGCCGCAGCTCATTGACGTTCTGCGCGGTGATCTGATTGAGCGGGCTGAAGGAACCGGCCTTGTAATCGCGCCGGATCATCAGCCAATCCGCTGGATCCGGATTGCGCAACATGGCATCCGTTACGGGGACGTAGTTTTTCACTTCACCCTCGACGGTAATGCCGCGGGGCGCCTGCTTTTCCTGGTTCGCCTGTTTCCCTTGCTTCGTTTGTACGGCGGCCGGACCACCACCCGTCTGCAAATATGCCGCACGCTGGCCGGATGCGACGCTGCGAATGGCGATCGTGGATGTGGCCGTAAGCGGCTGGTTCCCCGCTCGCGCGCTATTGGCATCCAGAAGGAACGCCGCCAGGTTCGCATACGCATCGCCCGGAAGAGCGGCTCCGCCGGGAGGCATAGTGGATCGCATGAAGGCGATTAACTCGCCGGCGGTCCGGTCGCCCCACTGGGCCAGGAAGTT
This sequence comes from Bryobacteraceae bacterium, assembly GCA_035469225.1. GTDB lineage: Bacteria > Acidobacteriota > Terriglobia > Bryobacterales > Bryobacteraceae > Palsa-187. The sequence goes on along the minus strand of DATIRX010000335.1, from coordinate 19,024 downwards.
TGCGCCCGCCAATTGCGGTCCTTCCCTCCCGCTGAGATCGGCCGAATGACAGGAGGCGCAACTGGCCTGGTAAATGGTGCGTCCTGCCGCCGCCTGGTCCTGCGTATAGGGTCCGGCCGGACCTTGTTGGGACAACAAAAGCTGTGCAAACAAAATCACCACGCCGGCTGCCGGCGCCATGGCGAGAATCATCCGAATCTTCATAAATGCCCCCTCAGTAACAGCCGGAAGAGTTGCCATCAGACATGGTGGCATGTTTCGCCCCGGAAGGCGGTCAGCATATCACACTGCATAATCCATCCGTGCGCCCGGTCCGCTCAGCTACACAGAAGACACCGCGAGACATACATGCGGGCTGTGAGAGACTACATGCATTGGTATATTCTTAGCCCAATGCTGCGACGTTACGAAGCGCTTGTCACGGTCGCCCTGGCTATTTTCGGCACGCCCCTGGCATCGACCCATTTGGCCGCTCAGTGGCTGAAGGTCCCCACCTCGGGAGTGCCGCGAAAGGCCGATGGCAACGTGGACATGTCGGCTCCCTCGCCTCGGATGGCGGGCGGCAAGCCCGATTTTTCCGGAATCTGGACCAGTGACGAAGTCGATCCGCGCCGGCCGGGAGTCCCGCCGAATCCTCATGACGCCACTACCTCGCGCCGAATGGTGAATCTCGGCGTGGAGCTTCCGGGAGGGCTGCCGTACCAGCCCTGGCTTGTGCCCATCGTCAAGCAGCGCACTGGCAACCTGGCCAAAGACGATCCGCACATCCGATGCTTGCCGGACAACTTTCTTCGCGCCTACGGGATGCCACATTTGCTGAAGTTCGTCCACGCGCCCAATCTTTTACTGGTGCTCAATGAGTGGAACGCCGGATACCGCCAGGTATTCACGGACGGACGGCCCTTGCCCCAGGATCCGACGCCTTCGTGGCAAGGATATTCGTCGGGGAAATGGTCTGCCGATACCCTGGTGATCGACACCATCGGACTGCGCGACGATACATGGATCGATTGGAATGGAAGTGTGCTGACCGAGGCAGCCAAAGTGCGGGAGCAAATCCGGCGCCCGGACTTCGGACACCTCGAAATCCAGGTCACCGTCGACGATCCCAAGGCTTACACCAAGCCCTGGACGGTCCTGATCAAGGAACGTCTCATTGTTGAGGCCGAACTGATCGACGAGATCTGTCTGGAAAATGAGCAGTCTCTCAAGCACATGAAGTGAGTTCCGTGGTGTATGCTTTAGCCGAATGCCGCACATGTTGCCTTCCCGACGCTTACGCTACAAATCGCTCGTGACCGCCGCCTTCCGGAAACCGCGCACCACGCAACACCGCGGCGTCCTGCGCGCTTGTGTCCTTCTGGGTGCGGCCCTGGCATCGACTCACCTGGCAGCTCAGTGGGTGAAGGTCCCCACCCCGGGAGTGCCGCGAAAGGCCGATGGCAAGGTGAACATGTCGGCCCCCCCGCCTCGGCTGGCGGATGGCAAGCCCGATTTTTCCGGAATCTGGATGACGGGAGAACCCAATATGCCCCAACCGGGCGGTTTATCCAGTCCCAAGGAAGCGGCAAGTCCCAGGCAGCCCCAGAATCTCAGTGACAATGCTGGCGACCAGAGTGACATCAGGGCCTCGCGCCAAATGGCGAATATCGGTGTCGATCTTACCGGAGGGCTGCCTTATCAACCCTGGCTTGTGCCCATCGTCAAGGAGCGCACCGAGAACCTGGCCAAAGACGATCCGCACATCCGGTGCTGGCCGGATAACTTTATTCGCGCATACGGAATGCCGCATCTGCTGAGGTTCGTCCACACGCCAAATCTGCTGGTGGTGCTCAATGAGATGAATGCCGGATACCGCCTGGTATACACGGACGCTCGGCCATTACCCGAAGATCCGAACCCGTCCTTGCAGGGATACTCGTCGGCGAAATGGTCGGGCGATACCCTGGTGGTCGACAGCATAGGATTCCGCGACGATACCTGGATCGATTGGAATGGAAGTGTGCTGACCCAGTCTGCAAAAGTGCAAGAGCGGATCCGGCGCCCGGACTTCGGCCACCTCGAAATCCAGGTGACCGTCGATGATCCCAAGGCTTATACCAGGCCGTGGACGGTCACGTTAAGGCAGCGCATCGTGGTGGACACCGAGTTGATCGATGAGATCTGTCTGGAGAATGAGCAGTCCCTCCAGCACATGAAGTGAAGTTCCGCCGGCTTACTTGACGAGAATGACGGGCTCTTCCGCGGCCCCGCGCACCATTTCCAGAAACTTCCGCAGTTCCGCATACTGACTTGCCGGAACGCTCTGGGCTGGAATTTCGACCGTTCGATGGAACACGATCACGGACGGGTTTTCCAGCTTCCAGGAGGCCTCGAACATCCCGAACGGTGAGTTGAGATGAACCGCCGGCGGCATCTCATCGACCTTGAATCCGTCGGGCAGAGTCAGGCGAACGGTTTCGCTCAGAATGTCCGAGTCCATCACGATTGGCCAGACGCGCGTTTTTGAGTTTAAGGACAAGGTGTCATAGTGCCGCAGCGGAGCTGCCCGCGCAGTCAGCAGCCGGGCCTGGGGCAACTGTCCGTAGCGTTGCGCTTTGAATTCACCCTTTAAGACGAAAGAGCCGTCGCTGTCGGAAACCTCAATTCCGTTTGAGAGCGCTCCGGGAACGCTGGCGGCAAGCCAGCGTTCCACACTCTTGGTGTAATCGGCTCTTGAAAGACCCCGATAGGCGGATACCGCGGCCGGCAGGGCCTCACCGCTGCGCCGATCGACAAATGTTCCGCTGAGAGACCCGTCCGCCGCCAGCGTGGCTTCCACTGTGCGCTCACGAGAGGCGGCCAATGCTGTCGCAGCCGGTACACGCACCAAACCGCCGGTTTCGGGGATGCCGATCAGCGCCAGACTTCCCTGTTCATGGTCGGGAATAAACCCGGGGGGCGTGTAGGGATCGGTCGGATCGAAGAACAGAAGCCGGCCCATATGCGGATCGTCGAGTACGGCGGGCGCTGTGGTCTCCGAACCCACGCGAATCGCGGATACCGCGTGATTAAATGCCCCCAGCGATGCCCACTGTTCGGTAACGTGCGTACGGTCTCCTGAATAGATGGCAACGGGGTAGGCCACGATTCCGACGGCTTTCAGCATGGCCCGGGTCAGATTGGCTTTGTCCTTGCAGTCTCCGTAGAGTTTCTGGAAGACGTCGTTGGCGGCATGGGGCCGGTAACCTCCGCCCTTGGCGAGATTCACCTGCACGGAAACGTAGTTCACCTGCTGGGTAAAGCGTCCGATCGCGCGAATCTTGTCCAGTTCGCTGGTCAGGCCGGCTACCAGCGAGCGCGCTTTTGCCGCGAGTGCTTCATTCGGCTCGGCCACGCCGTCGTTCAGGGCCGCGAGCTGCCGAGCGGCTTCGGGCCAAGAGGTGGATTTCTGGCCCGCCGGAATGAGATTCACGCCCACCCATGGTGTCAGCGTGAGAAGACTCGGGGAAGCAGCTTCGGGTTCGATCGCCGCCAGATTCTCCATCTGCCAGGTGAACGCACCTCTGCCCGCAGAGGCCACGGCCGGAGCGCCATTAAAGGGGATCGCCGAGACTTCCATCTCCGGGGGCGGGGTCACTGTGAAGCGCGCCAGCCGCACCGGAAACCGATCCTGGAAGTGAAACATCAGCTGGTTCGAGAACAGCTGCCTCTCGATCACCGACTCATAGGCGAAAATCGCGCCTGGCTCGGCATCGGCCCTGCCGGACACCAAGCGGCGGCGGCATTCATTGTAAACGTCATTGTCCGCGCACGCCACGTCCAGGATTTCGTCCTTACCGTATTTCTTTACCTTGCCGGTCGAGGCGATCGTCCAAGCGCGAAAATCGCGCACCTTGCCGCTGGATGTATCGTACTGATCGGAAAAGCGGATATCCACGCCGACGCGGGTGAGATAGAAGATCGCCATTCGCGTGGTTGTGGTCACACGCCCGTTTTGTCCCACCGCATCCTGCTCTTCGTTGAGTAGCATGACCGCCGAAATTTTGCGCTCATAGGCGGGAAGCTTGACCGCGGTCAGATCCTTCAGCCAGGACGGTACGTCATCCGCTGCCACTGCGGCCGAAGCTGCCAGGAACAGCAAGCCCAGAGCGCGCCGCATGCTACTGGCCCTCCTTCAGCGAGAGCGTGTAGTTGTCGTTATTCCGCACGGCGTCAAAGGCGTTCCGCACCTGGCTGTAGCTGGACGCAGGGAATAGAATCTGTTGACCTCTTCCCCAGTCAAAACGGCGGCGGTAGACCAAGGTGTGTTGATCGTTACTGATGCGGGCTTCCGTAGTGTATTCGCCGACCTCGCCCAGCTTAGTGCTGACCGGCGCCTGGGCTTGATCCAGCTGCCAGCCCTCGGGAAGCTCGATCGTCACCTCATCATCCTCCGACCAGCCGTAGTTGAAGTAAAGGCTCCATTGCCGTGTGTTTTCGGCGAAGCGCTGACCCTGATTAAACTGAAAAAAGGCGGGCTGCAACAGAATCCGCCGGCCCGTGCGCGTGGCGTATCCCGGTACTGAAATGCCATGCTTTATCACAATAGGTCCGTTGCTGTCGCCGATGCCTGCAATCGAAACGTCCCCGATTTCAGCGGTGCTGATGCGATTGGTTTCTGCCTCCTTCCACTCCTTTTCCTGGTCCGCGGGCGCGACCTCCTCCCATTGCAACCTGCGATCACGCGCAACATGACCTGTATAGGTATACTCCACTGTGCCTTCCACCGTGCCATTGGGCAGCAGCTTGAGATGCGCCCGCCGTTGGCGCTTCGAGCGCGCGGGATCCGTATAAGGCGTTGGAATGAAGGTGCCCTCTTTGGGATCCGAAAGCAGCGCCTGTTGCCCTTCCTCCTGCCAGCGCAGCATTCCCGGCTCGAGATAGGACGTGGAAGGGTCGTAAAAACTCCATTTGTCGCCCACCTTCACCGCCACGCTGAATTCGTTGAGAAAGTAAGTGGTCGGCTGTTCGCGGTTAAAGAACGTATCCCCACGGTCTGGAACACGCGCCATCCGGGCGTCGAATCCGAGCGCTCCCGCCATCGCGGCGAAGAGAAAATCGACATCCAAACTGGTGCCGACGCGCTGTTTCAGGGTGTCCCCGGGGGAGTGATTTTCCTTAAACGTCTTGCGCTCCTCCGCAGTCAAATGGAACGCGCGGCTGTTGGCGTTCTTAATTTTCGTGCGCACAAAGGTATCGAGGGCGGCAATCTTGGCCGCTGGATCAGCGGCTCCGGAGGTGACTTCCTCCGCGGTTTTCTTCACCTGTCCGTCCGCTTTCAGCAGGGGCTTAAAGTCGTTGTAGTCTTTTTTGCCGAGCTCCTTCCAGTACTTCGCCGGATCCAACTTTTTATCTTCCTCGTAGTAAATCAGCATCCAAGCCTGAAGCTGATCTTCGGGAGGCATGTAGGATTCGGTCTTGAACGCCGGCATATCGCTCCGGGAAATAGCGTAAAAGCCATTGTTTTCTTTCTTGAAGTCGAGAGCAGTAAGCTGGAACGCCATTGTCCGCATCGCATAGGGAGACCACGCAGTATCCAGCGGCTTAATATGATACGTCACGTTCCAGATCGGAATATCGCGCTGGAAGTACAGGCGCAGGTACTGGGCGATCTCGTTTTGCCGCGTTTCGCGGTACTGGTATTCGATAATGTCCCCTGGTTCGACGTTTGGCAATACGAATGTCTTGCCGCGCAGCTTAAAGTATTTGGCTTTGAGAAGTTCTCGGTCGAAAATCGAATCTTTCTTTAGCTCCACAATCGTGCCGTTGGGCTTGATTGTGCGGCCCGCGACGTCGTTGATCGTCCGGCGGCCGAGGCGCGGGATTTCCACCGTCGCCTGCTCTTCCTTGCCGCGCGAGGTGAAGATCTTTATGCGTACGTAGTGGTTCAGTTGCAGGGAAAGATCTCCTCCCTGCAGGCGGTCTTCGACTTTGACGTCCCACAACAGGATCTCGGCGTCGGCAGCAGGATCCAGTCGAGCTGTTTTTTGCGCGCTTTCAGCGGGATCGATCGGGCGCCAATCGGCCGCCAGAAGAGACAACGGAATCGTGCAGAAAAGAAGGAACAGCAGTGGTTTCACGGCGCCTCCAGGGAGTTTTCCACAGGAGAAGTAGTATATCAAAATAAGAGGCAGTGATTTTAGATGTTTCTCTGAAAAATCATCCTTACAGTACTAGGAAGTGTCTATTTAGGCGGGATATTACTGAAACGGTGGCCATTGCGACCGGAGGCCCGTGTTGGGGTCGATGAAACGAGGGCGCCCCTCGCCGTGAGCTCCCGATATTTTTACTTGCGAAACGGGAGCAGCGCTCGAAGGCGCTCCTCGCGCAGGTAGATTCCCAGCCAGGCAATCATGCTGGTAGACAGCGGAACCAGAACCGGATAAGGCTCTCCCATGCGGACATAGGCGGCGATGGCGCCGCCGAGGTAGCCGGTGAGCAAGATCGCGCCCAGAACCGACGTCCGCGGAATGAGGAACAACAGCAGGCTGCCCAGCTGCAGGAAGGCCAGGAGCGGCAAGGCACTATCCGGCCAGCCGATTCTTGCGAATTCTGCCACGTACCACTGGTTTCGAGTCAGCTTCCAGGTTGCGCTCGACACCACGACAAAAGCGGGCCAGAGCGAAATCACCCAGCCGGCCCACTGCATCCAACGCTTCTGCGTCGATTCCCGTAAAGGAACTGCGGCGGAACTCATAAAGGATCTCCCCCTCTAGAATTGCTCATGGTCGTTGAATCAGCTCAATGCGGTTGCCGGCGGGATCGACGGCGATGCCTATCATGATCCCGGTGTTTCCGTAGGGACGAGGATCACCGGTCATCGAGCCCCCGGCCGCCTTGATGGACGCGACCGTCGCGGCCATGTCCTTCACATTGAGAATCACGTGTGCGATCGGGTCTTTAATATCGTCGGCATCTCGATGCATGATCACGATCGGCTCACTCTTGTTGGCCTTGGCGGTCTCGACCGTGCCGCCGAAGTTCACGAAGATCTCCGGTCCTCCGGCTGCATTGATCCGATTGACTTCCCGCATGCCGAACGCCGCCTGATAGAACTTCGCTAACGCGACGGTGTCCTTTGCGCCGATTCGCACCGAGTTCAGCGTCACCTGGGCGTGCGCGGAACTCGCGAGCAGAAGCGTGACGGATAGCGCAAGGGCAGATGCGTAAATGTGTTTCATCGGAATCTCCTCGAGTACGTCTCATACATCATAGACCGCCCCGGCGTGAAATGGATGCGGCCCATCCGATCAGGGCACGAGGCGATCGAGTCGCTTTCTTCGCGCTCCAACAGCCTGAAACGATCCTATTTCTTCCCGGCAGCCGCGTCTTTGAGCGCCTTCAGACGCGGGAGATCGCGATCTTCCTCATGGCATGCAGCCTCGGACAACTCGAACTTTGCGTCACGCTTGAGCGGGAAGGCGATCGTCCACGGCCGCGTATACACCACCGGATCCGTGACGGTCGCCTGGTAGTCGATGGTGTCTGGACCTGCCGGTGTGAATCGCTCCACCACGTGCTCGGCGTAACTGACAATCTCACCGACCTCATTCAGCCAGGTCTTGCCGTTGAGGTTGGTGGTTTCGACAACCAGCGTGTCGCCCTCCCATCGGCCCACGGAATCGCCCTGCCACAACCGTATCGAGTCGGGAAGGTGGGCGCGCCCATTCAACGCCACAATGCGCCAGGAGGTGCGCTCGTGCAGAAAGACAATGTAATCGGATGTCTGGATCACGTGAAACGACGTGGGCACATACATCGATCGGGGAACGCCGGCAGGGAAACAGTGCGCCGTAGGATCGTCGTAACCGCGTTCGGTCAGGTTCCGGTCGCCCTTTTCCTTCACCGCCCATGACTGCATGGGCAGCTTCCCGTCCGGCGGATCGATAATTACCCCTCGTCCTCCGGGAGTGACGTCGTTGGCGGCGTGGCGTTCCAGGCCGTAGTTCGCCCCTCCGCCGTCGGGCAGATAAAAACCCTGCAGATCCGGCTTACCGTCGCTTCTCCTGCGAACGTTCGCCGCAGTCGCGGGCGGGCGCGGAACTGCGGCAGTCGATGTCGTCGCCACAGGCGGCGTTCCGTTGCCCGGATACCACGTTCGCTCCTCGCGCATGAATGCGCCATTGGCCTCTTCGGCTTCCGCTTGACATACGTACTCGAAAAGCCTTTGCCGGTCGCTTCGCCGGTGCAGGAGGATGTTGATGGTCCACGGTCTTGTAAAAACCTTCGCGTCTTCGATGGTTGCCTGGTACTGAATCGTATCGCGGCCGGTCATGCGGTATCGCTCGACCACGTGGAGCGCGTCGCTGTGAAAGTCCCCCGCCATGTCGAACCAGGTTTTGTCGTTGTAATTGCTGACGTCCACAACCAGCGTGTCCCCTTCCCAGCGGCCCCGCGAATCACCCATCCAGGATTCGAGGTCGGCGGGGTGCGGACTGCCGTTGGTGTGGATCAGGCGATAATCCAGGGACCACTCGAAAGCCATTGCCACGGCCTGCTGCGTCTGGAAGATCTGAAACGGGAATTCCAGATACATGATCCGAGGCACGCCGGGTATGTAGCATTGGGTGAGCGGATCGGCCTTCAGCCGGTTTTGAAAGTTCTCGGCCTTCTTCGCGGCGGCCCACGCCTGATACGGGATTTCGCTGCCTACGACAACCGACTGGCCGGCCAGCATGTTGTATCCGGCGGCGTGATCCTGGAGATCGGCTGCCGCGGTGCTGGAAGCCTGCCAAATGCCTTCCAGGTTCGGCTTGCCATCGGCCGTGCGCGGCAAAGTCTCCCGGGGCGCAGGTGTGCTTTGCGCAGTGGCGACGAGCGCGCTTGTCAGGATGATGGCCGCGATCGCGGCGAGCCGGGTGGTAGACATAGGAGAGTTATCTCTGCGGGAGTCAGTTGAAGATCCGAAATCCAAAACAAGAACCATCAAACCACAAATTCAACGTCGTCTATGCGCTTCCCGCCGGACGACAGGCCGTCCTGGGCTTTTGGATACTCACCCAACTGACCATGGGCGATTGCGTCCACCCGAACGTGTTATTAAGGAGAATTATGAAGAAGATCGCCTTACCGGTTCTTTTCGCGGTCCTGCTGATCGCCCTGCGCGGACAAGGGCAGCAACCTTCGGCCACGTTTGCGCCCGTCACCAGCCCCATGCTTCAGGAGCCGGATCCCGCCGACTGGCTCATGTGGCGCCGCACTCTTAACAGTTGGGGATACAGCCCGCTGAGGCAGGTCGACCGGTCCAACGTCGCCAGCCTCCGGATGGTCTGGAGCCGCGGAATGGGCCCGGGAGTGCAGGAGGCAACGCCCCTGGTCTACAAGGGCGTGATGTATCTGCCCAACCCCTCCGACTACATCCAGGCGATCGACGCCGCCACCGGCGATCTCAAATGGGAGTATAAGCGCCAGGTGCCCGACGATCTCGGCAAATTTATTCCCGTCCCCAGCATCAACCGGAACCTCGCCATCTTCGGGGATAAAATCATCGACACCAGCCAGGACGATTTTCTCTTCGCGCTCGATGCGGTAACGGGCAAGCTGGCATGGGAGACGCGCATCGTCGATTACCGCGAAACCCCCGCGCAGGAGACCGCCGGACCGTTGATCGCCAACGGCAAGATCTTTTCCACGCGCGGCTGCGAGTTCAAGTTCAGCCCGGACGGCTGTATCATTACGGCTCATGACGCCGTCAGCGGAAAAGAACTATGGCGGACGCGAACCATTCCGCGGCCCGGCGAGGCCGGCGACGACACCTGGGGCGGGATTCCCGATGCCAGGCGCCGGCATGTCGGCGCGTGGATGGTCCCCAGCTACGATGCCGAGCTGAATATGCTGTACGTCGGGACTTCGGTCACCTCGCCCGCGCCCAAGTTTCTGCTGGCGGGAAACGACAAGACGTATCTTTATCACAACTCGACGCTCGCGCTGAACGCCGACACGGGCAAGATCGTGTGGTATTACCAGCACGTCGTCGATCATTGGGATTTCGATCATCCCTTCGAACGGCTTCTGGTGGATACTGCCGTGGCGCCGGACGCGCGCGAGGTCACCTGGATCAACCCCCGGATCCGGCCGGGCGAGCGGCGGAAAGTCGTGACGGGGATTCCTGGCAAAACCGGGATCGTCTATACCCTCGACCGGCAGACCGGCGAGTTCCTATGGGCCCGGCCGACCGTGAGACAGAACGTCGTCTCCAGGATTGACGGAGCAACGGGCGCCGTGACGGTGAATCCGGAAACAACCTTCACGGAAGCCGGTCAGACCCGATTCGTTTGTCCGACTCCCAACGGCGGGAAGGATTTCCAGGCGGGCGCGTATAGCCCGCTCACCAATGCGATGTATTACGGATTGCAGAACACGTGCATGGACATGACCGCCATCAACAATCCGAATTCGGCCTACTCCTTTAACTCGCGCGCGCAAGTCACTCCGGGCACCCAGAACATCGGAACGATCTACGCGATCTCGGCGGAAACCGGCAGGATGCTGTGGAAGTACGAACAGCGCGCAGGCATGATGTCGCTGGTGGCAACCGGTGGTGGCCTGATCTTCGGCGGCGACACCAACGGCCATTTCCGCGCCTTCGACCAGGACACCGGAAGGGTTCTGTGGGAAGTGAATCTCGGATCGCCCGTCACCGGCTATCCCATCACGTACAGCGTGGGCGGCCAGCAGTACGTCGCCGTGAGCGTGGGCAATTCTCTGGTGAGTTCGGGGTTGAACCGCCTGGCCCAGGAGCTTCACCCCAGCAACGCGAGCAACGTTTTTGTGTTCGCGCTTCCCAGGTAAGAGGAGCTGCCGGGCCGGCGACGGGGCTACTGTTTGCCCGTTCCGACCGGACTATCCTCGGATGAGCCGGCGAACACCTTCCGGCCGTCCGCCAGGTTTACCGACCGGGAGTTACAACGCTTCGAACCGTCCTTCGCCACGGCTCCGTCGATGGTGACTTCGTCGCCCTCTTTCACCGAATTGCGGGTCCAGCCTTGCCGCAATAAAACGTTCGGAGGACCGCCTTCGCAGGCCCATTCCGTCACTCCGCCACGATCGTCCTTCACGTTGAGATAGAGGTAGATATGCGGGTTGCGCCAGTCGACTTTGGTGACCGTTCCCTTCAGCATTACGCGCTTGTTGGCGTCGAACTCCGCCGCGAAGGAGTGGTGCGCGAGCAACTGCGCCGTGGCCGCCAGCACGAATCCCGAGACCACCATCAGCGATTTCATTTTCATTTGCCCACCATGTGTTCCAGATCCTGGTTGTTTTCGCAAACGGCTTCCAGAAGTTCCGTGTCCGGCAGCAGACGAGGCGATTCCTTCACCTTCCAAGGCTTGGTGTACATCTTGGGATCGTCAATCGTGATCTCGAGAGACATGTGCCCGAAATCGATCCTGCGATACCGCTCGGTTACGTGCAAGGCGTCGCTGGTCGGGTGCCCGTTGATATCCAGCCATCCCAGTCCATTGAAGCCGTTGGAATCGATCACCAGCTCGTCGCCCTCCCATTTCCCGATCGAGTAGCCGTACCAGGACGGCTCGGGATCTTTGGGGAGCGGCCGGCCATCCATGAAGATTTCGCGATGGCGGGCGCCCTCATACAGCATGACCATTTCTTCCTTGGCGGGAATGTCAATCAGCTTGAACGGCGAGGTGATGGTCTGCTTCAGCGGAAGGCTGAGGGGAAGGCAGCGGGCGCTGGGATCGTCCTTGCTTTCGGTGGCGCGGCGGCGCTTGTACTCCGCGGCTGCCGCGGGTTGAAAAGGAACCTCGTCTTCCTTCAGGTCGGCGGCGATGTTGATCATGTACTTCGTAACGCCCATCCACACGCCCGACATATCCGGCTTGCCGTCAGCGCGTCGCGGAGTGGGGGCGGTCAGGTTGGCCTTCCCGTCCGGCCCGCGCGGCGTTCCCTTTACCGGGTAGTTCAGCCACTGTCCCCAAGCCGAACTGGGGATCACGCACAACAGGGCGGCCACGAAGTAACGCATTGTCTCGAAGGAATTATACAGCCTGCCGGGCCGCGGCACTATGGAGCGGTTCAGGGCGTCGCCCAGGGCATCAGGAACCGGCGGCCGTCTGGAGCGACGTCCCAGAAGGTCACTCCCGGAGGCACCTTGAACAAGTGTTTCAGCGCTCCAGCCTTGAATTGAGTACCGGGGCTTACTTCCATGGCAGTCACGATCTCGTCGCGGTCGATATAGAAAATCTCCTTACTGTCTTTGCGCCAAAGAGGAGTTTTTCCACCATCGTTGGTCAGAACCACCGGCGGGCCCACAGTTCCCGTGGCCGGATCGAACGAACGCACGGACACTTCATTCGCGCCCGATTCATTTGAGGTATACGCGATCCAGCGTCCGTTCGGCGAGAATCTGGCGGTGATGCTGCTGAACTGCGGATCCACCACCGGTACGGGCGCACGATCCGCCGGGCCCGAGACGGCCAGCAGCTTCACATGCGTCGGCTGTCCGAGGCTGTAGTAAATCAGGAAGCGGCCATCCGGCGACCAACCGGTCGGGCCTTTGCCTTCGCTCGATTTGTAGAACAACTCATCCGTCCCGGTGCCATTTGCGGCTTTCTGGTACAAATCGTACGCTCCGCCTCGGTTGGATGTGAAGATGATGCGGCTTCCGTCGGGGGACCACGTCGGGAACGCATCCCAGCCCGGGTCCGAAGTGAATCGAGTGGTCTTTCCGCTGGCAGCCTCGATCAGCCAGATGTCGCGGTTCTGTGTCTGGGGATCGGTGCGCTCGACGGCGATTCGTTTCCCATCGGGCGAAATCGTCAGAGTGCGGTACAAACCCGGCCCTCCCGGTGTGCCAACGACTTTTCCTTGACGGTCGAACCAGGCCAGCCGTCCTTGAACGCCTCCCTTGGGGGCAGCTTTTCCCGGCTGCGCGGCAGGCTGCTGCGCGTCGAGCACCAACAGCACCAGGCTGAAGCCCGCCACCAGGATGGTACTCAGAAGTGTCTTCCACAGGGTCATGAGGCGTTTGACCATTTTACTCTCCAGGCGCGGTTCGGGTGTATGATGGCTGCGAATCCGGAGGTTGCAATGAACTCACGTGTCTTCTGTGGAGCGGTCCCAGTAGCGGCAAGGATCGCACTCCTCATCAGTTTTATCGCGCTGCCGGCATTTTCTCAATCCGGGGGGCCGGCCGCCGGCGTGCCGAACGGCAATAGCGGCGCGGAGCCGTGCGCGCGCTCGCCGATTTGCGGCTGGGGAAAAGGACGGGACGCCATCGTTCATGAACAGCGCAAGCCGGATCTTGGTTTTACCTTCGCTTATCCGTTTGCTTTGCCGGACGGATTAAACGGTGGCGTCTCGGCCGTCGCGCTGAATTCGAAGGAACATCTTTTCGCCTTTCAACGCAACCCCGGCGGCAAACCGCAGTTGTTTGAGTTCGACCCGAATCACAAGCTGGTCCGCACCATCGGCGAGGACGTGATCGGCCACCAGAACAAAGCGCACGGCATGGCCGTCGATGCCCAGGATAATATCTGGATCTGCGACGAGAACGGCGACACCGTGATGAAGCTGAGTCCCGAGGGCAAGCTTCTCATGACCATCGGCGTGAAGGGACAGAGAGGGGATTGGGATGAAGCCAAGGGACAAAGGCTGCTGTGGCAGCCGCTGCACGTCGCCTTCGCTCCCAATGGCGATATCTATATCGGCATGGGCCATGCGAATGAGAGTCCCAACGACACCGATAAATCTCCCGCCAACCTCAGTGGCGCCGCACGCGTCCTGCACCTGGATAAGAACGGTAAATTCATCCAGCAATGGTTTGGCAACAATGCCGGCCAGGGCCATTTCAGCATGGTCCATGGGCTCGCGATCAATCCCAATAACGGCAACGTCTATATTGGCGACCGCGAGGAATATCGAATCGTGGTCTATGACGGCAACGGCAAGTTCATCAAGACGATTCAAATGAGAAACCTGGTTTGTGCCCTGTATGTGGACCCTCACAACCAACTATGGATGGCCACCGGTCAGGACGGCCAGTTCTTCAAGATTGACTGGGATGGCAAGGTACTGGGTGCGATTGGTAACGGACCGGGACGAGGCGAAGGCCAGTTTGTCGAGGCGAGCTACCTGGTCATGGATTCCCACGGCAACTTGTTTACGGGCGACACCAGCATTGGCCGGATCACGAAGATGGTCGCGACCAAGAAGTGATCCACGCACCGGATCGCCGGTGGTATGCTTGCCGACATGATCCATCGAAGCATGATTCATCGGGCAGGGCATCTTGTCCTCGCCGCCGCCGCACTGATCGGACTGGCGGCTTGGCCCTCCGCCCACGCGCAAACCCGTAAGCCCGCGCCTCCCAAGTCGGTGCGGCTCTATGTCCTGGATTGCGGGAAGATCACGGTGGCCAACGGAGACTCCATGGGGTTCAAGCCAGGCGAGCTGGCGACGTCCAATATGGTTACCCCGTGCTTCCTGATCGTCCATCCCCGCGGCACCATGATGTGGGACACCGGCGAGATTCCCGACAGCGCATTCAACAGCGGCGTCGCGCCGCAGACGGCGGGCGCGTTCACCGTGGATCGTCCGCTGCTGCCCCAGCTCGCCGCACTCGGCTACGCGCCTGCGGACATTACCTATCTGGCGCTCTCGCACTATCACGGTGATCACGTCGCCAACGCCAACTTGTTCGCCGGCTCCACCTGGATCGTCCAGCAAGGCGACCGTGACGCGATCTTCGCTCCCCGCGCCGATACGAAGGGGAAACTGGGAGCCGTCGGCAATCCGGCTTACTTCGCGGGTCTGGACAAAAGCAAGACGCTGCTGCTCAAGGGCGAGGATCACGACGTGTTCGGCGACGGCACCGTGGTGATCAAGTTCACGCCCGGTCACACGCCCGGCCACCAGTCGCTGTTCCTGAAGCTTGCAAAAACCGGTCCGGTGCTGCTGTCGGGCGATCTCTATCACTATCCCGAGGAGATCACCTACAAGCGTATCCCATCCTTCGATTCCAACCAGGAACAGACCGCCAGGAGCCGGGCCATGATTGAGGACTTCGTCAAGAAGAACAAGGCCCGGTTATGGATCCAGCACGATTACACCGCTGGCATCAAACGAAAAATGGCGCCGGAGTTTTACGAATAGGATTGGGTGTGATAGCATTCTCCGGAAAAGGAGATCGCCGATGGAGCCATCCAGATCCAAACTGCCAAAAGAGGCCATCCAACTCTACAACCAGTTTATTCACGGCCACATCAGTCGCCGTGCGTTCATGGAGGGCGTGCAGCGATTTGCAATCGGCGGCTTGACGGCGGCGACCATCGTCGAGGCATTGATGCCCAACTACGCGCGGGGCCAGCAGGTGTCCAAAACCGATGACCGCATCAAGGCCACCTACGAAACCGTCCCGTCGCCCCAGGGGAACGGAAGCATCAGAGGATATTTCGTCCGGCCTGTCAGCGCCGACACACGAGCTCAGACCGCGGCGAAATTGCCCGGCATCATCGTGGTCCATGAAAACCGGGGCCTGAATCCTCATATCGAGGATGTCGCCCGGCGCTTTGCCCTCGCCAACTTCATGGCCTTCGCACCCGACGGACTCACCTCCCTGGGCGGTTTTCCTGGTGACGACTACAACGGCGGCCAGCTATTCAGCAAGGTCAATGGTCCGAAGATGCTCGAGGACATGATCGCCGCGGCCAGGTGGCTCAAAGCGCGCCCCGATTGCACCGGCAAGATCGGCGCTACGGGTTTCTGTTACGGGGGCGGGGTCGCCAACACCCTGGCCGTCCGTTTGGGAGCCGACATCGCGGCCGCGGCGCCATTCTACGGTGCCGTTCCCGCCAACGACGACATTCCCAAGATTAAGGCGGCGATTCTCGTCCATCATGGGGAACTCGACACGCGCCTGGCGGCGACGTGGCCTGCATACAGCATGGCTCTGGCGGCAGCGAACGTTCCGCACGAGGGCTATATTTATCCCGGCGCGGTTCACGGCTTCAATTGTGATGCCACGCCCGAGCGCTACAACAAAGCCGCAGCCGACCTGGCCTGGCAGCGCACCATTGACTGGTTCCACAAATACGTGCGCGCCTGATTTCGTCCCGTCGCGAATGCAATTTTAGAGGGAGTGGAGATCCGAACGGTCCTTCACGAGAGCCTGCCAAACACCATCGTAATGCGCTTTCCGCGCTGCACTTTCACTGTGCTCAGTCCGGTGCCTGGCGGTTCTCAACTGCATCCGAGCCGTTCCTATCCACTCCCCTATGCTGGTCAGGTTCCGTTAAGAACCTCCTTTGCAATCGCAAAATTACAAGAGCAATCGAAATGCCACGAATTCTGACTGGACACCTGTTGAAAACAATACTCTTCAAAAACCTCAGCCGAAACCAACTGCGCGTTTTCGCCAGATGGGTTTTCCGCCTCGGTCATTCCGCGCCAGTACGCGCGCTACGGGGCCTTTCCAGCTTGCGTTAAAGCGGAATCGGACACTTTGACCACCCCCGGTTCTTTCAAGGGACTCGATTCCTTGTTAGGATCGTGAAATGTCCGACAACAAAATCGACCGAGTCCTGGGCTTCCATACACGCTCCCTCCACGCCGGTTATTCACCCGATCCGACCACGAAGGCGCGCGCCGTTCCTATTTACCAAACGACGTCCTTCGTGTTCGACGACTCCGCGCACGCGGCCGCGTTGTTCGGGTTGCAGCAATTCGGCAACATCTATTCCCGCATCATGAATCCGACCAACGACGTCTTGGAGCAGCGCGTGGCGTCGCTTGAAAACGGAGTGGCGGGGCTGGCGGTAGCCAGCGGGCAATCCGCCCAGTTGATCGCGATCTCCAGCCTGATGGAGCCTGGCGACCATTTGGTTGCGGCCAGCACCTTGTATGGGGGCACGTACACGCAGTTCGACGTCACCTTTCGCAGGTTCGGCTACAGCGTGACGTTTGTCGAGCCGGACGACCCCGAAAACTTCCGCAAAGCAATCAAGCCGAATACCAAGCTGCTGTACGGAGAAACGATCAGCAATCCGCGCGGCAATGTGCTGGATATCGAAGCCGTGGCAAAGATTGCGCACGGCGCCAATGTTCCGCTGATCATCGACAACACGTTCGCGACGCCTTACGTCTGCCGGCCGATCGACTACGGCGCGGACATCGTAGTCCATTCGCTGACGAAGTTCATGGGCGGACACGGCACTTCCATCGGCGGGATGATCGTCGATGGGGGCAAATTCGACTGGTCGAAGAGCAAACACCCGCAAATCAATATGCCCTCGCCGGCGTATCACGGCATGAATTTCAGCGAGGTCTTTGGGGCGATTGCGTTCATCATTCGATGCCGGGTGGAAGGACTGCGCGACCTGGGTCCTTGCATGAGTCCCTTCAACGCGTTCCAGTTCATTCAGGGAATTGAAACCCTGGGCCTGCGCATGGATCGGCACCTTTCGAACACCATGGCCGTCGCCAAGCACCTGGAGAAGCATAAATCGGTGACCTGGGTAAAGTATCCGTCCCTGCCCTCCAGTCCCTATTTCAAGATGGCGCAGAAGTACACGCCCAAGGGCGGCGGCGCAGTGTTCTCGTTCGGAATCAAAGGTGGCTTGGAGGCCGGCAAGAAGTTCATCGATCACCTCAAGGTGTTCAGCCATCTTGCCAACGTCGGCGATGCGCGCAGCCTGGTGATTCATCCCTCCTCCACCACGCACCAGCAGCTATCGCGCGAGCAACAGGAAACCGCGGGTGTAACCGAGGATCTGGTCCGGCTCTCTGTCGGCCTGGAAGACATCGAAGATATTTTGTGGGACCTGGATCAGGCTCTAGCCGCATCACAGGCCTGAGCGCCATGATTCTGAAACAGTACTATCTCGGGTGTCTGGCCCACGCGTCCTATCTATTGGGGGACGAGGCCAGCGCCACGGGCATTGTCGTCGATCCCCAGCGCGATATCCAGCAATATCTGAAGGATGCCGAAACATTCGGCCTCCAGATCCGCCACGTTTTTCTCACCCATTTCCACGCGGACTTCGTGGCGGGCCACCTGGAGCTGCGCGACCGCTGCGGCGCGACCATCTATCTCGGCTCGCGCGCCCAGGCGGAGTATGCGTTCGTCGCCATGAAAGACGGCGATACGCTTGATTTTCCGGGGCTGCGTCTCAAAGTCCTCGAGACCCCCGGCCACACCATCGAATCGATATCCATCCTGGTTTTCGATCTCGCCAAGGATGCAGCCAAGCCGTATGCAGTCCTGACGGGCGATACGCTGTTCATCGGCGACGTTGGCCGTCCCGATCTGCGCGCGTCGCTCGGGTGGACCGCTAACGACCTCGGAGCACACCTCTACGACTCGCTCCACGACAAACTGCTGCCCCTTCCCGACGAAACCCTGGTGTATCCGGCCCACGGCGCCGGATCTTTGTGCGGCAAGCAGCTTTCTTCCGATACGGTCTCGTCTCTCGGAGACCAGCGGCGCTTGAATTACGCCCTTCAGCCCATGTCGAAAGAGGAGTTTATTCGACTGGTCACGGCCGACCAACCGGACGCTCCGGCGTACTTCACCTACGACGCTATCTTGAACACGCGCGAGCGGGCGACCCTGGATAAGAATCTCGAACAGGTTTTGCATCCTATCGGTCTCGATGAAGTGCTCCGGATGGGGGATCAAGGTGCGCAGATTCTCGATGTCCGGGACGCCGCCGAATATGCCAAGGGGCATCTGGCCGGCAGCATCAACATCGGACTCGGCGGTCAATACGCGACCTGGGCGGGGACGGTTCTCGACCGCACAAAACCCATCGTAATCATCGCCGAGCCTTCCCGCGAGCAGGAAGCGGCGCTGCGCCTGGGCCGCATCGGTTTCGATCACGTGAAAGGCTACCTGCAGGGAGGCATGGAAGCTCTTGCCGGCAGGCCGGATTTAGTCTGGCCGACCGAGCGTGTGAGCGCTCCCCTGGTGGCCGAAGAGATGGCGGGGGCGGACGTGCCGCTGGTGCTGGATATCCGGAATCCGCCGGAGTGGGCCGCCAAGCACATT
>DATIRX010000334.1:0-13704 GCA_035469225.1 Bryobacteraceae bacterium | reverse complement strand
ATTCCCTGGTCCGCCAGGCCCGCTCAGGCGAGCTGCCCAATCAGACGCAGATCCTGTACGTCTCGCCTCTCAAGGCGTTAAGTAACGACATCCATAAAAACCTGGACATCCCGCTGGCAGGGGTCGCGAAGCTGGCTGCCGCTCAGGGCATCGAACTCGCGCCCATTCGGGCCGCGGTACGCACTGGAGATACTCCCGCTGCGGAACGCCAGCGCATGGGCAAGGAAGCGCCGCACATACTGGTAACCACGCCCGAATCCCTCTACATACTGTTGACGGCCGAAGGTCCGCGCAAAATGCTCTCCTCCGTCCGCACGCTGATCGTGGACGAAATCCACGCTGTGGCGGACGATAAGCGCGGATCGCACCTGGCCCTATCGATCGCAAGACTGGAGGCACTCACCCGTGCGCCCCTCCAGAAAATCGGACTCTCGGCAACCGTGAGCCCCATCGAAGAGGTTGCCCGATTCCTGAGCGACCGGGCGCATATCGTTCAAGTCGGCCACCGGCGCGCGATGGATATTGCCGTCGAAGTTCCCCGCGACGAACTCGGAGCCGTTGCCAGTACCGAGATGTGGGATGAGATCTACGACCGGATCGCTGCGCTGGCGCAGGAACATCGCACCACGCTGATCTTCGTCAACACGCGGCGGTTGTCCGAGCGCGTGGCGCACAAACTGGCCGAGCGCCTGGGCGAAAACGCGGTCCTGCCGCATCACGGAAGCCTTTCGCGAGCCTTGCGCCACCAAGCCGAGCAGCGCTTGAAGAACGGCGAGCTGCGGGCGGTGGTTGCGACGGCTTCGCTCGAGCTGGGCATCGATATCGGCACGGTGGATCTGGTGTGCCAGATCGGCTCGACGCGATCGATTGCCGTCGCTCTGCAGAGAATCGGCCGCGCCGGGCACTGGGTAGGCGCGCTGCCCAAAGGGCGTCTGTTCGCGACCACTCGCGACGAGCTGATCGAGTGCGCGGCGCTGGTGCGTGCCATTCGAAAGGGCGAGCTCGACCGGCTGGAGATTCCCCATGCGCCGCTGGATATCTTGGCCCAGCAAATCGTGGCGGCAGCCGCCTGCCAAGAGTTCGACGAAGAGGATTTGTTCGCGCTGGTCCGCAAGGCCGCTCCGTATCGCGATCTGGATCGCGCCGATTTCGAAGCAGTCTTGAGCATGTTGAGCGAAGGTATTGCGACCTCCCGAGGGCGCCGCAGCGCCTACCTGCATCGCGACCAGGTGAATCATCGCGTGCGCGGGCGGCGTGGAGCGCGGCTGGCTGCGATTACCAGCGGCGGCGCCATTCCTGATACGGCCCAGTATCAGGTCGTCGCTGAGCCCGAAGGAACCGTCATCGGCTCCCTGGACGAAGATTTTGCCGTCGAAAGCCTGGTGGGTGACGTGTTCCTGCTGGGAACCACGTCATGGAAAATCCGGCGCGTGGAACCCGGCCGCGTCCGCGTCGAAGACGCACACGGCGCCGCGCCATCGATTCCTTTCTGGCTGGGCGAAGCGCCCGGACGCACCCGCGAGCTGTCGCAGGGGATTTCTGCTCTGCGGGAAGAGGTGGGGCGGGATGTGAACCTCTCGTGGGCATCCGATTGCGGCCTCGATCGCCGCGGCGCCGAGCAAGCCCTCGAATACATTCTGGCGGGACGGAACGCCCTGGGTGCCATGCCGACGCAGGACACCGTCGTCGCCGAGCGATTCTTCGACGAAGCCGGAGGCATGCAGCTGGTGATCCATGCGCCCTTCGGAGCCCGGATCAACAAGGCTTGGGGGCTGGCCCTGCGTAAACGTTTCTGCCGCAGCTTTAATTTTGAACTGCAGGCCGCCGCCACCGACAACGGGATCGTCCTGTCTCTGAGCGACCAGCATTCCTTCCCGCTGGAAATGGTATTCAGCTTCCTGAAGCCGCCTACAGTCGAGCACGTTCTTACCCAGGCGCTGCTCGACTCGCCGATGTTCGGCGCGCGCTGGAAGTGGAATGCGGCGCGTGCCCTGGCGGTGCCGCGCTTCTCCGGCGGCCGTAAGGTTCCGCCGCCCATCCAGCGCATGCGCACCGACGACCTGCTGGCCAGCGTATTTCCGGATCAGGCCGCGTGCGCCGAGAACCTGACCGGCGAAATCCGAATTCCCGATCATCCTCTGGTGAAGGAGACCATCGACAACTGCCTGCATGAAGCCATGGATCTGGACGGGCTGAAAGAAATCCTGGAGCGCATGGGCGAGGGCACGCTGCGCACGCTCGCCGTGGACACACGCGAGCCATCGCCCTTCTGTCACGAGCTCCTGAACGCGAATCCGTACGCGTTTCTGGACGACGCCCCGCTGGAAGAGCGCCGCACGCGCGCCGTGCAGCTGCGCCGGACGATGTCGCCAGCAGATGCGCAAAACATGGGCACGTTGGATCCCGCCGCCATCGCGCAAGTCGCGGAAGAATCCTGGCCGGTGGTTCGCGACGAGCACGAGCTGCACGATGCCCTGCTGACATTGATTGTGCTGCCCCCGCTCGATCCCATGATGGGCGAATGGCGCGAGTACTACCAGGCGCTCGAGCGTACCGGCCGCGCGACCACACGAAACGGCCAGTGGGTCGCCACCGAGCGTCTGGAAATCGCCGGAGATGTGCCTGATGAAGCCGCGACAGCGGCGGTCTTACGCGGCTGGTCGGATTCCATCGGCCCGTTTACGCCCCAGGCGCTGGCAGCGCGCTTGTCGCTGCCGCAGGAGCCGGTGGACATCGGGCTGGCAAAGCTCGAATCCGAGGGGCTGATCCTTCGCGGCCACTTTGCTTCGGAAGACAATGAATTCTGCCATCGCCGCGTCCTCGCCCGCATCCATCGCATGACACTGGGCCGGCTGCGCAAAGAAATCGAGCCCGTGACCTCGGCCGACTTCATGCGCTTTCTCGGCCGCTGGCAGCACCTGGCGCCCGGAACTCAGTTGCATGGAGCCGACGGCCTCTTCCAGATCCTTCGCCAGCTTCAGGGTTACGAAATCTCCGCAGCGGCGTGGGAATCGAACGTGCTGCCGCGGCGCGTTGCCCGCTATGATCCGGAGCTGCTCGACCGGTTGTGTCTGGCAGGGGAAGTCATGTGGGGGCGCCTGTCTGCGCATCCGGCTCTTGAAACCGAAGGCGGGCGTCGCGTGCGGCCGACGCGTGTGGCGCCTCTGGCGCTATTTCTGCGTGAGGATGCGAACAGGCTGCTGTCTCCGGCCTCGAATCAAATGCCGCTGCTGTCGCATCCGGCGCGGGATGTCTTCGCCGCGCTGGAATCTCGCGGGGCTTCTTTTTTCAACGAGCTGGTACGTGCTACCGGACGCCTGGCGAGCGAAGTCGAGGACGGTTTGTGGGAACTGGTCGCGGCCGGGCTGGTCACCGGCGACGGCTTCGAAAATGTGCGCGCCCTGATCGATCCCCAGCGACGCCGCGGGGAAGGGCGGGGCCGGAGCGCCAGGCCTCGGCATGCCGCCGGGCGCTGGGCGCTGCTCAATCGCGATGCGGCTGCTACCGAGATCGAATTCTTCGCCGGCCTGCTGCTGGATCGCTGGGGTGTGGTGTTCCGCGATATGTTGTCGCGCGAAACGCTGGCTCCCGCCTGGCGCGATCTGCTGCAGATCTATCGGCGCATGGAAGCGCGCGGCGAAATACGCGGAGGACGGTTTGTCAGCGGCTTCGTGGGCGAGCAGTTCGCGCGTCCCGAGGCGCTGGATCTCTTGCGCCACCTGCGCCGTTCGGCCAAGACCGGCGAGCAGCTCGACATCGCCCCGGCCGATCCTCTGAATCTGAGTGGGATCGTGCTGCCGGGCCCGCGGACGGGTTCCCTGACGCAGGTCCCTTTACGCCTGCTGGACGGCGTTCCCCAGGCAGTCGGTTTCTGACAGCCGTGTACACTGGAATCGTGCGCCGGCTGTTATTGTTTGCGATGACCGTATCGGCGATGGCAGCCGATCCGCTCGCCGACAGCGCGCAGAAGAAGCTCGATTCCATCGCGGATGGCAAGGCCAGGCGCGGTTCCGTGGTGGCCCTGAGCCCCCAGGAAATCAACGCGTGGCTGCACGAGAAAGCCGTCAAGGCGTTTCCCGAGGGGATTCGCAATGAACATATCGACCTTGGTCCCGGCACGGCGGACGGGACCGCTCTGGTCGATCTGATGAAAATTCAGAAGGGCAAGAGCACCATGAATGCTCTGATCGGGCGGCTGATCGAGGGGGAACGTCCGCTCAAGATCTCGATCCGCGTGGAATCGGCCGGCGGACGAGCCACCGTATTCCTCACGCGCGTGGAGCTTTCCGGCATTGCCATGGATGGGGCGATTCTCGACTTCCTGATCAAGCAATTTGTCCAGCCGCGCTATCCCGATATCAAGATCAATGAGCCGTTCGATCTGGGTTTCAACATGGACCGCATTGAGATCCGGCCCGCAGGCGTGCGGGTTCTGATTAAGAAGTAACGATCTTTGCGGCGGCCTGGCGGCCCATGCGAATGCAATCCGGGATGCCGATACCGGTATAGGCGTTACCCGCCAGATACAGCCCCGGAATCGCCGCAGCCCTCGATTCGATTTCCTGCAGCCGTGCCCCGTGTCCCACTACGTACTGTGCCATGGCCTTCGGCCATCGATAGACTTCCGTAAAAATCGGTGCTGTACTCAGGCCGAGGATCGTCCGCAACTCCTCGCGCGCCACCGCTGTAAGCGATTCGTCCGATTGATCAAGGGCAGCTTCATTTCCCGCGCCTCCGAAGAAGCAGCGCAGTGCGATCTTGTCGCTCGGCACGCGATGCGGGAACTTGGTTCCCACGAAGGTGCAGGCCATCAGCTTCCTGCGCTCCACTCGCGGGACCAGGAAACCCGTGCCGGCCCGCTGGCCATCGAATTCGGCGGAGCGAAACATCAAGGACACAATGGCCGACGACGTGTAGGGGATCATTCCCAGAAGTTCCGCAAGTCTATGGTCCACGCCGCGCAGCAGATCGGCCGCCGCCCACGCCGGACAAGCCGCCACAATGTGGTCTGCGTCCATCCAATCGCCGTTTACCCTCACTCGAAATCCGGTATCACACTGCTCAATCGTCTCAACAGCCCCCTGAACGACGTTCGCTCGTGCCGCGAGCCTCTCTACCAGGCATCCCAGACCACGTTTCAGAGTGCGGAAAAGCGGGTCTTTGCGTGCGCCCGTGCGGGCTGAGATCAGTGCGCGCGCCAGGCTCCCGGTCTTGCGCTCCATTTCGACGAACCGGGGCATCACGCTCGCGATGCTGAGCTGGTCGGGATCGCCGCCATACACGCCGGAAAGCAGCGGCTCCGCCAGATAATCCAGCGTCTCCCTCCCAAAGTGATCGGTCACGAATTCCGACACGCTGCGGTCCGGATAGGTCGCCGGCCGGCGGAAGAACTCCAGGCCCATCCGCACTTTCGTTCCCCAACTGACCAGCGGCGATGCCAGCATGGCCGCCGGATTGGTGGGCACGAACATGGCGGTGCCTTCGGGCAGGCGGTTCAGGCGGCCGTGACGCAGGATGTAGGTGACGCGTTCTTCATCTTTCGATCCGATGACGTCGCCTTCCAGGCCCAGCTCGCGGATCAGCGTCATCGCTTCGGGCTTCGCGGAGAGGAAACTATCGGGACCGCATTCGAGTACGCAATCTTCCCAATGCCGGGTTTCGATCACGCCGCCCAAACGCGGCTGCTTTTCGATCAGAGTGTGGGGGACGCCCGCCTTGGACAGGTCGTAGGCGGCGGACAAACCGGAAATCCCTCCGCCGATAATAATCGCGTGCGGGGGCACGGCAGACTCCTTAGAGCTTGAATTCGCGCACGATCTCGACGCAGGCCTTCACGTTTTCGACCGGAGTTTCGGGCAGAATGCCGTGGCCTAGATTGAAGATGTGCCCGGGCCGCGAACCGGTTCGCTTCAGCAGCTCATGCACGCGCATGCGCAGTTCCGGCAGCGGGGCAAACAGGACCGCCGGATCCAGGTTTCCCTGTACCGCCGACCGGTAGCTGATGTCCATCCAGGCCTGGTCGATGTTCACGCGCCAGTCGACGCCCATCACGTCGCCGCCCGCGGCGTGCAGCTCGCGGAAAAAGCCCGCCGCGCCCGTGCCGAAGTGGATCACCGGGACGCTGGCGGCGCGAATCCGCTCGATCAGCGCCCGCGAATACGGTGCCACGAAGCGCACGTAGTCGTCCGGTCCCAGAGCGCCCACCCAGCTGTCGAACACCTGGATGATGCGCGCGCCCGCGGAGACCTGCAGCACGGCAAACGCGCCCAGCACGTCCACCAGCTTGCCCATCAGGCGCCGCCACAGCGTCTCGTCGTGGTACATCATCTTCTTGGTGCGGATGTAATTGCGCGACGGTCCGCCTTCAATCATGTAGCTCGCCATGGTGAACGGCGCGCCCACGAATCCGATCACCGGCACGCGTCCGGCCAGTGCCGCGACCACCCGCTGGATGGTCTCACCGACGTATCCCAGGTCGTCGGTATTTGAAATGGAGAGGCTGTCGATGTCGTTCGACGTCCGCACCGGATTATCGATGATGGGACCCTCGCCTGCGGCGAAGCGCAGCTTCAGACCCATGGGTTCCACCGGCAGCAGCAGGTCGGCGAAGATGATGGCGGCGTCCACGTCCAGGATTTCCACCGGCTGGAGCGTCACCTGGGCCGCCAGATCCGGGCGCTTGCAGATTTCCAGGATCCCGTGGTGCGCACGGATGTCCCGGTACTGCTTCATATAGCGTCCGGCTTGCCGCATGAACCAGACGGGCCGAACGTCGGTCGGCCGGCGGCGGCAGGCATCTAGAAAGCGGCTTGTCATTGGGGCCACGCGCATCGATCTTTGGTCACTCCCTGCTACTGTTGCGGCTAAACGGTTGTGGGCCTCGTCGCCTTAAGGGACGCGCCCGGAAGAAAAGCTCGATTAGACCCGTTGGCCTGTTCCTGCACCAAGTTAGCACACGTGAAGTCAGGAAATCGGGTTTTTTTCTGGTTTAGGCCGGCCCCGCTTGATCCGCTTCAGGATCTGGGGAGCTTTGGCCGCCAGAGTGGCCGGGAGAGCCGCTTCAAAGTACAATTCCGGCGTGCGAAAGAGCTGGAGCCGTTCGGTTAACTGGTGTTTTAAGAACGGTTTAGCGTGTTTCAGCGCCTCCAGGGTCTGCTCCTGCTCCTTGGGCGTACCGTGCAGCAAAACGCGGATGTGGGCCTGGCGAAAATCCGGCGAAAGGAGAGCTTCGGTGACGTTGACGCTGCCGATCCTGGGGTCTTCCAGTTCGTAGCCGATCAGTTCTTCCAGCTCTTCGCGCATGTTTTCGGCCACGCGCTCATGCCGATGGGGGTCCACATCTCAGGATACAATACGTGGGTGAAAACAGCGGCCATCTTGCTTGCGATGTCGGCATTATTTGCCGCACGCGCCCAGCCGCTGCGGGTCTATTCCGAATTTGCCCGCATCGACGCCACCGGTAAGGTGACCGCGCCGGCCGAGCCCCGCGAGATTCTGTCCCCGGCGATCGTCCGCAACGGATACTCGTCGTTTCAGGTCGTCGTCGATGTGCCGAAGGGGACGCCCTACCAGTTGTATGTCGCGCAGAACCCTGAGAATTCGGTGGTGGTGACGCTGTATCGCGAAAACGGTGACAAGCTGGAACCCGTTACGCAGCCTGCCGGCGGCGATGCAGCCCAGGTCTTCTGGATGGATCTTTGGACGGCTCGCGACGCTCCCGTGGCGCGGATCAAGGTCGAGCCGCAGTTGTACGTGAACCAGGACTGGGTGATCTATCCGATGGAAGGGCGGGTGACGGAAGCGGTCGTGCCCGATGCAAACGGATCCGCGGGGACCATGCGGCGTCTGATATGCGGAGGGGGGGAAGCCATCCCGGCAGATGGGAACTCCGCGATCCGTCTTCGTTTCCGCAACGCCCAGCAGGATCGCGCTCTGGCGGCCGGCGCTCCAAGAGCCGATCTTCAAAAGCTGTTCGGTGCCTGCGATGCTGCGCCTCCGTCCGACCCCGAGTGGTATTTCCGGATTCGCGACTATCTGCTTCGCCTGCGTTAGACTGGGAAGGCAAACCCGCGCGGAGAGATGGCCGAGTGGCTGAAGGCGCACGCTTGGAAAGCGTGTTTAGGGGAAACTCTAACCAGGGTTCGAATCCCTGTCTCTCCGCCATACCTGCCAGCAACAATCAGTTGGGAGCCTTGGTGTCTATTCGGAGCCTCCCGAGCTTAGGTTCATGTTCACCCGCAAGATCTTAGAAAGCCCAAACACTTCTCCGGTTAGCCGCAGGCCTGGACGATGCCGATTGCTGACGGGTCCGGACTGTGATATGGTTCCTCCGCAAAGGAGCTCATATGTCTCTGTTTGGTCTCAGGTATGGAGCGGGTGTAGGAACACTGAATCGCGTTCTAGGCGCAGGAGTAGGAGTTCTGCTGGTTGCTGCCCTATTGCCGGCGCAAACCGACACTGGCCGAATCCTGGGGAGTATTACTGATGAGTCCGGCGCGGTGGTGCCGAACGCGACCGTCACCATCACGGATGCCGACCGGGGCACCACGCGAGCACTGACCACCAATGGAGCGGGAGAGTACCTCGCTCCGAACTTGCTGTCCGGGCAGTATACCGTGCGGGTTTCCTCTCCGGGCTTCAAGAACGTGGAGCGCCGGAACATTGGGCTGGAGGTCGCCAAGGACATTCGCGTCGATTTTTCACTGCAAGTTGGCGATACGCAGTCTACCGTGACCGTCAGCGCCGAGGTTCCGCTGGTCGACAGCACCAGCGCCGTGCTGGGCGGAACCCTCACCAATCAGATGATTAACGACCTCCCTTTGAACGGCCGGAATTTCATGGGCCTGCTGCAACTGCGGCCCGGCGTGATGGCTTTCCCCGGCGGCGGAAAGTGGAGCCAGAGCTCTAACGGCCTGCGTCCCGAATACAACGTCTATATTCTGAACGGTATCGACGCCATCGAAGGCTTCTCCGCTCAGAGCGCGTTGAATGCGGCTGGCATTTCCGGTGATTCGGCCTCCCTTCTGCCGGTGGATGCCATTCAGGAATTCAATGTGCAGCAGAACCCGAAAGCGGAGTACGGGTGGAAGCCGGGCGTCATCGCAAACATCGGGTTGAAGTCAGGTACCAATAGCCTGCATGGCTCCGCCTACGCCTTCGGACGGCACAGCGCTCTGGACGCGACCAATCCTTTCATTCCGGCGGGCGTACCGAAGCAGGAGACCGCTCTCGAACAGTTCGGCGGCACCGCTGGCGGCCCCGTCAAGCACGACAAGTTTTTCTATTTCCTGGCTTACGAGGGCCAGCGCGAAGTCATCGGAGCACCCTCGACCGTGCTGCTGCCGACCACGGCCTCCCTCGGCGGAAACGTGACCAACAGCCTGTTGGACGCCTGCAATTCGATCGCGGCGGACAAACGCAGCGCGCTCAGCCTGGCCATGGCTGGGATGGATACCGGCTGCGGCATCGTTTCGGCCAAGCAGAACCTGTTCCAGTCCGGATCTTCCATCAGCTTTGTGCCCGTGATTCCAATGCAGATGCATTCCGATAACGGCCTGGCCAAGCTCGATTACAACATCAACTCGCGCCACAGCCTGAACGGGGAGATTTTCCTGAACAGTTTTGGCGGACTGGCCACGCAGAACCAGGTGCACGACTATTGGCGCACTTACACGGAGAATCAGTCGCGGCTGGGCGGCATCCACTACGTCTGGATCGCGACGGCTAACCTCGCCAATGAGGCCAAGTTCGGAATGAACCGCGTCTATCAGTTCAGCACTTCGGGGGACTGCGACGCGATCGGACAGCCGGACTACAGCTACCTTCACACCGGTGCCCAGTCTTGCGGATTCCCAAACGTGGCGATCCAAGGATTTTCGAGCCTCGGTTGCTGCGCCAACTTTCCCAAGATTCAGGGCCCGGATTATACCGCCGAGTTTATCGATGATGCGTCATGGACCCGAGGTAAGCACGCTTTCAAGTTCGGCGGCGAGATTCGCAGGATGGTCTACAACGGCGGCACCTACCGCGCTGGAAAGGGTAGCTTCACATTTCGCGCCAGCGGAGCCACTACCGCCCTCCAGACTTTCATTCAGGGAGCGCCCTTCCGGGGAGTGAATTTCGTCGGAAACCCGAACGTCAGCGTCAGCGATTGGGGCTATGCCGGATTCTTCCAGGACGATTGGCGGATCGCCCGTGGCTTCACCCTGAATCTGGGACTCCGGTACGAGTACGTAACGCCCATCCGGGAAGCCAACAACGGGTTTGCCAACTTCGATCCGAACCAGGGCATGGTCCAGATGGGGAAACAAGCCAGCACTCCGTATCAACCGGATCGGAATAATTTCGCGCCGCGCCTGGGATTCGCCTGGGACCTGACCGGCAGCGGGCGGACCATCCTGCGAGGCGGCGGCGCCCTGATCTATGTGCTGCAAGGCTTCAACGTGCTCACCTCGCAACAGGGATCCACCGCCGTTACCACCGGTCTGAATACCTCGCCCACCGGAGCTCTGCTCAACGGCGTCCCGGGTCCCGGCAACATGACCGCGGGAGCTGTTACCCTCACCGGCGCGCAGCTCAACTGGTCCCTGGCCGGCCCCATCTTCCCCGCCGGAAAGATCACCTGCACGACGGCCGCCCCCTGCCCGATTCTGGCGGTAGATCCCAACCTCCGGGTTCCGTATGTCACGTCCTGGAATCTCGGGCTCCAGCGGCAATTGACGCAGAGCCTGGCTCTGGATATGTCCTATGTCGGCAATCATGGCTCGAAGTTGACGGAGATGGTGGATATCAACGCCGCGGCGCTGGGCTCGGGATGGACCGGGAATCCAGCCGCCGCCAGCACGACCAGCGAGAATCAGAGCCGGCCGTATTTCAGCAAATTTCCCTACCTGTCCAATATCAACCAGATCCGGAACGTGGACCGGAGCAACTACAACGGGTTGCAGGCAACGCTGACCCAACGCTTCACGCGCGGCTTGAATTACACCGTCGGCTATACCTTCTCGCACTCTTTGGACATGAGTCCGGGAGACTGGCGCAACGCCAACGTTCCTATGTACAGTCCCAACCCGAAGCTGGATTACGGGAACAGCAATTACGACCTTCGCCACCGCTTCACCGCGACGGTCACCTACGCCTTACCCGATAAGAAGAGCTTCGGGCAGATGCTGGAAGGGTGGCAGCTGAACTCCATTCTGAACGTCCAGAGCGCCCTTCCCTGGGCCGTGATGGACACTTCCACGGACGTCAGCGGAACCGGCGAATTTACGGATCGCTGGAATTTCTTCGGCAACCCGTCCGATTTCAGCCACCGCGGCTCGGCGGCGATTCCGTTTTTCGCCGGCACGTCCAACGCGTCCTGTCTGACGCAGGCCAGCGCTATGGGACCCGCCGGCGTGAGCTCACTGCAGAAGTGGGGTTGCTACGTGGCGGGTGGCTCGATGCTGCTTCCGCCGCCTTTGGGAACCTTGGGCACGTTGGGCAATAATGTTTTTCGCGGCAATGGTCTGCACCTGCTGGATCTGTCGGTGACCAAGAAATGGCGGATCACGGAGCGGGTCAGCGCCCAATTCCGCGTCGAATCCTTCAATATTCTGAACGTGACCGCGTACTCCAATCCGGCCTACAATCAGGGCCCTACAGGGCAGCACAACAACCCCACCAGCACCGGCGGGTTCGGAAATTCCACGACTACCCCGGACGTGCAGATCGCCAACCCCCAGGTGGGAGGCGGCGCCGCGCGATCCACGCAATTGGGCCTGAAGCTGATCTTCTGATCTGGGTACCTTTGGGCCTCAGGATAGAATCGACGCTGAGTTGTTGCCGGGTAAATTCGGACATGCGGCGCGGGGCTAGCCGGAGAAGTGCCCGGCACGCTGGATTTCTTGCATCCTTCGGTAAAATGAAGCCGTTTGCGGACTCACACAAAGCTTTTGGTTGCGCGTTACTTCTTCATCTTCTTCGCGGTTGTTTTCGCTGCCCTCGTGTTCGAACCAATGTTGACTTCGTGCGCGACCAGGGAGCCGTTCATTTCCATGGCATGTACAACCACGCGGTCACCTGTTGTGAGGTCGGCTATCTTCGCTGCCTGTTTCCCGCGGACGTACTCGGTTTTTGCGTCAACGCGGACCTGGACTGTTTTGCCTTTCGTCGTTTTGACGGCGAGAAGGTTATCTCCCACGTTCGTGACGGTTCCCGTGAGGTGCTCCAGTCCCCCATGAGCGGATGCCGGACTTGTCAGGTTGAGGCTGCCGATCGCAAGCATGAGTGCGAGAATCGATGCGTGCGATCGAAGGATCATGGTGTAGAGCTTATGTGCTCTCATGATGGTGGTTTCCTTTCCGGGAGTCGGTTAACATTCGGATCCTAGCGATACGGGTTGTAACGGTCGTCTCGGTAATCTCCATAGCCATAGTCTGAATATCGGCCCCGAGTAGACCGAAATTGGCGCAGATCCTGGACGTCTCGAGCGAGCATATCGCGGTCCCGTCCACGCACTCGATCGGCGTCCACCAGGTGTTCGAGATTCCGGATCGCCTTATCTAGCTTGCCGCTGTCGAACTTGCCCTGAGCCCATCGTCTCTCGAATTCCTGGAGGCTCTGAGCCACTTCGTCGAAATGCTTTCTCTCGTGCCCATCTAAACGGGCGCTCGCGGCAGCTCTGCTGAGATCCACCATCACCCGGCTCACCAAGGGGTCCTGGTTTCCTCCGTAGCCGTAACCGTTGTTCCCGTATCGGCCTTGGTTCGGATAACTACCTCTTTGCGGAGCGTAGCGGTCATCGCGCTGCGGATAGTAAGGACCTTGTCCGCGGGTTTGCGCATTTGCCGCCAGGCCGATAAGCAAGCTGGAGCCAAGCAGGAGCTTGGCTGAGAACTGTTTCATGTCAACACCCTCCCTTCAGTGCGCGCCTGTCAACCCAGAACGCCGGTAGATCGACCGCAGGGAAAGGGCCGGCTCGTCTTTGAGAGCGGCCCTTCCCTAATCCGGAGTCGCACCATCTAATAGCGTCCATAGAAGTAGCCATCGCGCGCGGATCCGTGTGCAGGACCTTCTGCAGCGTCGTAATCTCCGTTGCGCTCGTGCCATTGTTCATGCCGGAGCTCCTGGTGCTCCTGGGCTTGGTGTTCCCAGAGTTCCGGGCTGTCTCCATACATGAATCGCTCGATCTGCTGATGATTGTTTAAGCCCTGCCGTTCGATCTGTTCGTGCCGACGTGCCGGATCTTCTCCCCAATATCCCGCTCCGCTCCAACCCTGATCAGAGTACCCATAGTTGCGGCGCAATACGTGAGGTCGAGCTGGTGCACGATATACAGGCTCAGGCGCGTAGTAACCCGGCGCGTAACCACCACCGATACTTA
Source organism: Bryobacteraceae bacterium (assembly GCA_035469225.1). Taxonomy (GTDB): domain Bacteria; phylum Acidobacteriota; class Terriglobia; order Bryobacterales; family Bryobacteraceae; genus Palsa-187. The sequence continues at coordinate 341 of DATIRX010000334.1, read as the reverse complement.
TTGAGAATCGAGACTCTGCAAACGCCGAGCCGCCCGCGATTAACATCAAGACAATCAATTTGGATTTCATGTTGTTTCTCCTTCCCGCGTGAGCTCCAGTTGCAAGGCGCCTGCCAAACGGCATATCCATCTGGTTTCAATAGTTACGGGTTCACCTACTACGTTATGGGCTGGCTTCCATGCACCGAGGGTGGTTGTTTTCAGCCAGCGATATCTCGCGAACCGTGGTCGACTCCGAGGCATTGCGTGGACGAGAGCTCGATCTAACCATGCGGGCAAGAAGTGAAGTTCTCGGACACCTTGAGTGACTTTTATGTGGTGGCATCGTGTTGCCATCCTCT
>DATIRX010000333.1:0-14163 GCA_035469225.1 Bryobacteraceae bacterium | reverse complement strand
CTATGTGACCAACGGCGCGACGGTGGCGGTATTCGATGTCCAGAAGGATGGCTCGCTCACCAACCAGCGCGAGTTCGCGAAGCTGGAAGCGGGGGGAGGCGGCGACGGCAGCACGTTTGACTCGGCCGGTCGTCTGTATGTGACCGCACAGGCCGCGGGCATCCAGGTGTTCTCGCCGGATGGCAAATATCTCGGCGTGATACCAACGCCGCGCCCGGTGATCACCGTGACCTTCAGCGGCCCGGATCGCAAGACGCTGTATGCGGTTGCGCGCGAAAATGCCACGAACAAGGATTGGATCATCGCGATCCCGATGATCGCGCAAGGCCCCAAGGGCCGGGGCAAATAACGCCGCCCGCAGCGCCGGTTAAGGATTTACTTCGGATGCAGGGTGAGCTTCTGCACTCTCCAGTTGCCGATCTCACCCACGTACAGGTCGTTTTCGCCGCGGCAATCGATGGCATTGACCGTGCCGAACTCTTTCATGAGTTTTCCTGCTTTGCCGAACTTGCCGACGACTCGCCCGTCCAGTTCCAGCTTGAAGATCTCGCCATTTGAGTCGATGTCTTCGGGCGGGTTGGAATTGGAGCTGTACAGGTATTGATGTGCTCCAGGTGTGATGCAAATCGCCGCGGGAGATCCCACATTGACGAGCTGCGTCTTGAAGGTCCCATCGCGGTCGAAGACCTGGATGCGCTTGTTCCCGCTATCGGCGACGTAGACATTGCCTTGCGCATCGATGGCGATGCCATGAACAATGTTGAATTGTCCGGACTCGGTCCCGCGTGAGCCCCAGGACTTGACGAACTTGCCCGCCTTGTCAAACTTCGCCACGCGGGCGTTACCGTAGCCATCGGCTACGTAGATGTTGCCAGCCGCGTCCCAGGCCACGTCGGTCGGGCGCTGGAAAACGTCCTGCTGCCCACCGGCGCCGGGAAGTCCGCCGCGTCCGCCACGTCCGGCGGGAGCAGGTGCGGCAGCGGGTGGAGCAGAGGCAGCAGGGGCCGGACCGCGTCCGGCTGCGGGAGCAGGCCCCGCAGGCAGACGCTCCGATTCGGATTTCCGGCCGAGCAAGAGCGCTATCTGCCCGTTGGGGTCGAACTTGATCACCATGCCGGACATCTGGTCGACGACCCAGATGTTGTCCTGCGGATCGATGCGCACCTGCTGCGCGACCAGGAATCCGTAGGAATCCTGCCCGATCTCGCGCACGAACTTCCCGTTCTTATCGAACTGAAACAGCCGCGAGCCTCCGTGGGCGAACGGCCGCGCCGTACCGATGGAGATGGTCGGATGGCCGGTGCGGGTGTAGACGAATACATCGCCCTTGGAATTGGTCGCCACGCCGCCTACTTCACCCAGATGGATATTGGCGGGAAGTTTGAGCGGGTCGCTCGCGTCGAAGGCAATGTCAGGCACGGACTGGGCGACCGCGGACACACCGGAAATGAGGGCAGCGGCGAAAAGTAATGTTCTCATGGCGTCTCCTATCTCGAGGCTGAGACTTTCGCGGCCTGCGGTTTCAAGATGAGTTTCTGTACCCGCCAGGATTCGATTTCCGCCACGACGATCTCATTCGGGTTGCGGCAATCCATCATGTGGACGACCTGGAAGCCTCCGAACTCCTTGCTGGCATGGCCGAACCGGCCGAGGATGGTCCCGTCCAGCTCCATTTTGTAGATCTCGCCGGTGATGTCCCAGGAACCCGGAGGGTTGCCGTTGGGGTTGGAATTGGAAGTGAACAAGTACTGGTGCGGACCGGGCGAGATACATACCGTCCAGGAATCGCCGATATTGTCGAAGATGGCCTTGGGTCCCAGGTTGTTATCGAACACCTGCATCCGATGGTTGGCGCGGTCGGCTACGTACACGTTGCCTTGGGCGTCCACCGCAATCCCGTGCGGCGTGTTGAACTGGTTGGGCTCCGAACCGGGCTTCTCACTGCCGATTTGTTTGAGGAACCGGCCGTTCTTGTCATACTTCACCACGCGGTGATTGATGTATCCGTCCGAGACGAAGATATTGCCCTGCGCATCCCAGGCGACATCGGTCGGACGCCCGAGGATGTACTTCTCGGCGGGCACCCCAGGGGCGGGCGATTGGGAGACGGCGCCGGCGACGGCATCCGGCCTGTGGCCCAGCACCATGACAATTCGTCCCTCGGGATTGAACTTAATCACCATGTTCGTTCCTTCGTCGACGGCCCAAATGTTGTCGGATGGATCGACTCGCACGGAGTGTGCGAACTCGAAGCCATAGCTTCCCTCGCCGAGCTCGCGGACGTATTTTCCGTTCTGATCGAACTCGAACAGGCGCGTGTTGGCGCTGCGCGTGAAGACAAAGATATGGCCCTTCGAGTTGGTGGCCACGCCCATGGCTTCGCCCAAATACAAGCCAGCCGGAAGCTTCAGGAAGTTCGGCACCGACTCGTATGGAATTTCAGGTACGTTCTGGGCCTTGGCCTTGGTCTGGCCAAACCCGGGGGCTGCCGCAAGCAGCAGCGCGGCCACGGCGATAGAGGACGTCACACAACTCTTCATTTGGACCTCCAGGAATTACGACGTATCAATCTATCACAGGCCGGCCATCACAGGAGGAGGCGCGGTTATTGGATCACGGAAAACGAACCCGACCCAAGGCTGGGTGTAGACATCGGGTCCACGTGCCGCGGCGGAATCTGCAGGTCCGGCATGGGATTGCCTTGAAAGAGCTTGCGGCAGGGAACGGCCAGCCAGCGGGCCCACTGGTTCGCGCGATTGCGGCGAGCGCTGTCGGTGGCGATTCCGGTGCTTGCATACATCTGCCGGTAGAGCTTGGAAATGAAGATGAACGCCAGGCGCGCCCGCAGGTTGGGAGTGCACCTGGATCTCTTCCAGATCGCGCTCATGCTGTAGAAGCGGTCCCAGACATCTTGCGTGCGGGCGCGCAATTCCTCCGATTGCATGGTCGGATGCGGCATGAACATCTTGGGCCGTTCTTCGGCCGGGATCAGCCAGTAGCGGGTGATGGGCGTGCCGGAGACTTTCGGAACGTCCGCTCCGAAACCTTTCTCCCAACGCTCGAAGTCGACGGTTCCCGCAAATGGCGTGAGCATCACGAACTGCGCGAAGGTCAAGCCGGACTTGTGCGCCAGGTCAAGCGTCGCGTCAAAGGTATCGGCGCGATCCGTGGGCAGGCCGAATATAAAGGACCCCAGCACGTGCACCCCGTGCTTGCTGAATTCCTGGAGGCGCGCAATCAGGGTATCGCCGGAACAGTTGAAGTCCTTGAAAACGGCCTTGAGTCCCTCGGCGGTTACCGCTTCGATGCCCACCAGCGCGCCCCGAATGCGGGCAGCGTGCATGGCGTCGAGAAATTCGGGATCTTCGGCTGCCTCCATGGTGATCTGGGTGAAGAAGGTCAAGTCGCGCGGCAGTTTGGCCAGGCGCGCCATCAGCTCGAAGCGTTCTTCGCGAATTCCGCGCAGCTCGGCGACCTTGGCATGATTGTTCTGCCGCTCGGCCAGTTTGATGTCGGTCAGCGTGACGGGATAGAAGTTGTCGTCGGCCAGCGCGATGAAGCGGAAGCCGAGGCGCCGGAGCGTGACCACTTCTTCCAGGATGACGTCGGAATTGCGCTGCCGCGGTTGTTGTCCATCGGTGCGCCACACCGAGCAGAAGGAGCAGTGCTTGGGGCATCCGCGCACGGTCTGTACCGACGCCCACATGTAACGATCCTTGGGCAGCAGGTCCCAGCGGGCGGCCTTGAAGGCATCGGCGGCTACTCTGCCGCCCTCGTAAATCTTGAGCAAAGAGCCGCGGCGGGCATCGGACAGCGCGACACCCCAGGCCACATCGCCATCGCCTTTTACGACGGCATCGGCCTGGCCCAGCGTCAAAGCCTCGTCCGGATAAAGAGTGGGGTGAATCCCTCCGAAAATTACGGTAGCTCCGCGCTGTTTCGCCAGGCGACCCACGGCATAGCCACGCAGGGCGTTACCGGTGTGAATTCCGATACCGACGACATCACCCTTCTTGATTTTTTCGGGGTCCAGCGGATCCAGAGTCTCATCCCAAATAGTGGGATCGCCGAACTCGGGGGGTGTTGCGGCGGCGAGCACGTACAACCATCGAGGAGTGATGACAGCGGTGCCGAAGGCTGTATCACTGGGGTTAACCAGATGAACGTTCATTAAAGGTCATGGTACCTCACATTCCAGAACGCCCTGAATACAAAGCAAACCGGCATGCCTATGGCTTGGATGGGGGCGCTGGCGCCACATCGTCGAAGGTGATGCTCGATTCGGCGCCATACTTGCGATACAGCTTGTAGTCCGCCTGATTCTCTGTGGACGCTTTGTCAGTCAGCGACGTGAGCAGGTAATGCGCGGGCAGGATGTACTTCTGCCCGCTGATATCGGTGAGAGCATAGTCCAGCTTGATCTGAACCTTTTGGATGGGGAAATCGGCCGGGATATCGACCGTTTCCAGAGTGACGCGCTGGATCGTCTTGGTGGTATGGTCGGCGTAGATCAAGCCTTTATAAGCCGAGGTGTATTCGCGATGGGACTCGCCGTCGAGCATGGAGTAGCCCTCCGATGCTGGTACGCGGTAGGCGAACACGTACATGTTCTTGTTGCCATTGAGCGTGGCCCAGTGGTCCCATTCAAATTCAGCGGGGACGGAGGGATCGAAGATGTGCGAAAGCATGGTCCCGAATTCGCCGGTGGAGATGGTGCCGCCGAGCTGATTGTGATCGATGTTCTGGACGCCCTTTCCGTCGATCGCCCGAACCTGATACGTTTCCTTCTTGTCGAAGAAAGTCAGCACCTCCTGCACTTCGTTGGCGACAAAGCGATAGCCCTTTTTCGCCGCCTCCGGATTCGGATCGATCTTGCGGCGGGTAGTTTGAATGCAGGTGTAGTTGGGTAAGTTGGCGGTGTAGTTGAGCGCATACTCGCGGACTTGTGCCAGGACTGCCGCATACTCGGCGGCACTGGGGGGCGGGGCCTGAGGAGGGGGCGCAGCCACAACCACCGGCGGAGGCGCGGGCAGCGAGGTCGAATCTTCGGCGAGCTTGCGGAGCGCGCGCAGGGTCTGAGGTCCGGCGCCCTGTCCCTGCAAATCTTCGACGGCGCGGATGTCGAGCTTCTCGGTGAGCTTGACCTTATGGAGCAGATAGTCGGCGGTGGCGCGATCGTCGCCGATCTTGATCTGGGACTGAACGAAGCTGAGCACTTCGGCGGTACTCATGGCGCGCTGGGCATGCGCGGCCCCGGGGAGGAAGATGAGAGCAGCCAGGAATGCGAAGGTAAACTTCATGAAAACGCCTGCCCCCATTGTGTCATAGGCCGGTAACGCGGAGACCCTGACTCTCGAATTATTCGGCCCGCAGGGCGTCGATGGGATCCACAGCGGTAGCGCGCCGGGCGGGGAAATAGCTGGCGAGCGCGGCGGCGGCGATCAAGATGGCCGCGACACCTGCGTAGGTCCCCGGATCGAGAGCCGTGACGCCGAACAACAGAGACGACATCAGACGAGTCAAGCCGGCAGCAGCAGCCAGCCCCAGCGCCGCGCCGATTCCCGCCAGCAGCAGTCCATGGCGCACGAACATTTGCCGGAGTCCCGCGGGGTGCGCGCCGAGTGCGATCCGGATCCCGATCTCGCGCGTCCGCTGCGTTACGCCATAGGCGATGACTCCGTATATCCCCACAATGCCCAGCACCAGCGCCATGACTCCGGCGATCGCCAGCAGCACCAGCGTGAAGGATGTACGGGCCATGGCTTGGTCGTAGAGGTCCTGGACGGTTCGCACCAGGAAAACAGGCAGGCTGGAGTTGACCGACCAGATGGCTTGCCGTGCCTCCGCCACGAAGCCTTCCGTCGCCGCGCGGTGGGTGCGGACGATAAAAGAACCGCCGCGGGTGATGCTGCCCGCGGGGCCGTAGAAGGCGTCCATCAAAGCGGGCCAGTAGGCGAAAGCCGGCGGCTTTTGTTGCGGGCCATCATCGTACACGTCGCCGACGACGCCGACGATTTCGCGCCAGGGATCGGCGGCGCCCTCGCGGATCCGTTTTCCCAGCGCAGCGCTGGGCTCGGTCCACATTTCGCGCGCCAGATTTTCGGAAACGATCGCTACGTGGCGCTTTTCGTAAAGGTCCGTCCAGGTGAAATCGCGGCCGGCGACCAGAGGTGTGCCCAGGGTCTTGAAGAATCCCGGCGTGGTATATCGATACCGGCGGACAGGAGGAATCTGCCCTGCGGCATACACTTTGTCTTCCGCGAAGAGAACATCATTACCGTTGAATCCTGCTTCGAGCGGCGCAGCGCTGGCGTAGGCAACCGAGGTGACCCCGGGAATGGCCGCCAGCTTATCGCGCATGGCCTCCAGCATACGCATCACCTGATCGGGTTCCTTGACCTGCGCTTCGGAAATGAAGACGCGCAGCAGCTGGAGCTCCTCAGGGTGAGTGAATCCGGGCTGGATGTTCCGCAAAGCTTGAAAGGTCCGAATCATCAGCCCGGAGCCGATTAACAAGACCAGGGCAAGAGCTACCTGGACCACGACCAGCGTGTTTCGGGCGCGATGGCGCTCGCGGCTGGAGCTAAGAGAACGTCCGCCCGCTCGCAGCGCGGTTGCCAGATGGGGTCCGGCGTATTTCACCACCGGGATCGCTCCGAACAGCAGGCCCGCAAGCAAGGAGACTGCAAAGCAGAAGACGAGCACCAGGGGTTCCATACCGATTTCGCTCAGGCGCGGCAGAGTCGCGGGGCCCTTGGCCACCAGGATTCGAATCGCGGCGTAAGCCAGCCCCAATCCCAGAACGCCGCCCATGACCCCCAGGGTCAGGCTTTCGACCAGCATTTCGCGGGCGATTCTTCCCCAGCCGGCGCCCAGTGCGGCCCGGATCGCCAGCTCCTGCTGGCGGCCCTCGGCGCGCACCAGCAGCAGATTCGCGACGTTGGCGCAGGCGATCAGCAGAACCAGTCCGATGGTGCCCATCAGCACCCACAGCATGGTGCCGATATCCCCCACCACTTCCTCTCTCAGCGGCTGGATCTTGGGAGCGAGCCGGGCATTCTCAAACAGGGCGCGATCGAAACCGGGCGGAGTCGGCCAGGCTTTCAGCCAGATTCCCAGCATGCGTCCGAGGTCGGCATTGGCTTGCTGCAGCGTTACGCCGGGCTTGAGGCGGGCAATGCCTCTTTGGCCGAAGTTCCCCAGGAAAACCTTGCTGCGGTCGAACTGCTGCGGGAGGATGACCTCGGCGTCGATGTTCATGAACTTGAAATCCTTGGGCATCACGCCGATGACTGCCCGCGGCTTCGAATCGACAGTCAAGCTGCGCCCAACCACGGATTTGTCCCCTCCGAAGCGGCGCTGCCAATAGCCGTACGTCAGCATCACGGTGTCGGGCGAGCCGGGGGTATCGTCGGCCGGAGAGAACCAGCGTCCCAGGGACGGCTGGACACCCACGGCTCGCAACGTGCCGTAGTTGACAAAAAGCGCCCGGAGCATCTCAGGATCGCCCACGCCGGTAACGATGGCGCCGCCGTTCCTCCACAGCCCGAATTCCTGAAACGTCCGGTTCTCTTCGTGGTAGGTGAAGTACATGGCCGGCGAGCAGGATAAGTTGCCGTTAATCGAGGGTATTCCCGGCGCCAAATGCCAGATTCCGACCAGTGCTTCGGATTGCGGAAAGGGAAGGGGCTTGATCAGCACCCCATTGATGACGCTGAAGATAGCCGTATTCGCGCCGATGCCCAGCGCCAGAGTGACCAGCGCGATGGTGGTGAACATCGGGGCCAGTCCCATCCGGCGGAAGACGTGTTGGAGCGCTCTCATGGTGAGTAATACGGTGTAGAACGCCCGGAGTGTGCAAAAATCTTTGCCGATCGGAGGCGAGGCTAAAGGACCTTATGGGACCGGCCGATCCTCTGGGCAGTGGACCGCCGCCTGCACAATCGCGTACTGGCCGATTTGGAGGTACAAGTGATACGGCTAAAGAGGCAGGAGGAGAGCGTCCGGGGGAGGATCGAAGACCTCTCGGAAAGCGGTTTGAGCGTCATCCTGCCCTGCGAGCTGCATCCCGACGAGATGGTGAAGCTGAAAGCGGCCGACAGCACCTTGTACGGTTATGTGGTTCACTCGGATTGGAAGCGCAACGCATTTCGCACGGGCATCGAAGTGGAGCACGTCTTACTGGGTGGCACGGATCTAGCGGACCTGTTGCGTTCGGTACTCGAAGTAACCCTGCCAGAGGTTCCGCTGCAGAATTAAGCGCTCTCTGATCCATCCCTTCATCGCCGCAGCGCGAGGAATACTCCGATGACTACGCCGATCGCGATGGCTGCACTCAGGAACTGTGCGAATGTTGACTGGCGGCGGCCTTCGGTTCCGGTAAACTTATAACCGCATGATTCGCATCTGGGAGACTGTATGTTGACCGCCAACTTGCGGCATTCCGGGCATTGTAATGCCATGGATCCTCCGTAAATCTGGCCCGGGACCAGGACGCCTGGCAACAAGGTCCATGAGCCGTTTGACGAATTCTATCTCCTGGCGGAATCTACTGTCAAATGGGGCCTTGCTGGTGGTCCCTCGAGTGGTAGAATCGGAGTCTCCCCCAGAGAACATGCAACGCGCCGGGAGTCTCATCAAAAAACTGAACCTGTCGCCGGAGATGGCCGATCCGGAGACGCGGGCCCGCGCGGCCTGGGCGCTGGCGGCGGGAAAAAAGATTGCGGAACACACTCTGGCGTCGGCATTTGTGCGCGGGACTCTGGTGGTGGAAGTGACCGACATCGTGTGGCAGAAGCAGCTCAACACGCTGCGCCATTTCCTGCTGAAGAATTTGAAAGAGGCTCTGGGCGAGGTCCTGGTGACGGAGATCGACTTCCGCCCGATGCCGGCCAGACGAAAGCCTCAGCGGGCGGAAACGTCGCGGCGGCTGCCTGCGGGATCCGAAGGCATTCAGGATCCGGTGATGGCGATGCTGTACCGCAAATCGAAACGGGAGACAGCGTGAAGATCAGCGAGCAGGAGATCCGGCGTGTGACGGAACTGGCCAACCTGGCACTCACCGAAGAGGAGATCGTCCGCATGACCCAGGATCTGGACGGGATTCTGGGGCACATGGACAAGCTGAATGAGCTGGATACGTCGGCGGTGGAGCCGATGTCGCAAGTGCTGTACGACGCCGATGAGACGGCGACGCTGCGCGCGGATGTGGAGCGGAAGCCGCTAGGCAATGCAGATGCGCTGGCGAATGCCGCGGTGTCAGGGCAGGGATACTTCAAAGTGCCGCGAGTGATCGAGAAGTAAACAGGAAACGCTAAATGACGCACACCGTCGATTCCATCCGGACCGACCTGCTCGCGAAAAAAGTGAGCGCGGCAGAGCTTGCCCGCGAGGCGCTGAAATTCGCCGAGGCCGAAAATCCGAAGACCAACGCCTATCTCACGTTTGCTCCGGAGAGGGCTCTGGCAGCGGCGCAGGCGGTGGACCGCAAGATCGCGGCGGGGGACGATCCGGGGGCGTTGGCGGGTGTGCCCATCGCCATTAAAGACGTCATCGTCACTCGAGGGCTCCGCACCACCTGCGGGTCGCGGCTGCTGGAACACTACATTCCTCCCTACGATGCCACGGCGGTGATCCGCATTGAGCAGGCGGGCGGGGTGTTGATCGGCAAAACCAATTGCGACGAGTTCGCCATGGGTTCCTCCAACGAAAACTCCGCCTTCGGACCTGTCCGGAATCCCCTGGCCCTGGATCGCGTTCCGGGCGGATCGAGCGGCGGGTCGGCGGCGGTGGTCGCGCAGGGGACCGCGGTGCTCTCCATCGGATCGGATACGGGCGGATCCATCCGCCAGCCGGCTTCCTTCTGCGGCGTGACCGGAGTGACGCCCACCTATGGCCGCGTTTCGCGATATGGGCTGACGGCCTTCGCCAGCTCTTTGGATCACATCGGGCCATTTTCGCGGACGGTGCGGGATTCGGCGCGGCTGCTGCAGGTGATGGCAGGACGCGATGAGATGGATTCGACCTCGGCCTTCACGCCGGTGCCGGATTATGTGGCGGCGCTGGACGGGAACATCCGGGGGATGAAGATCGGCGTGCCGAAGGAGTATTTCGAAGGGCTGGCCAGCGATACGGGCGACCTAATTCAGGCGGCGATCGCGACGCTGCAGAAGCTGGGTTGTGAGATTCGCGAGATCCGGCTGCCGCATACTGCCTACGCCGTCGGCTGCTACTACATCATTTGCACAGCGGAGGCGAGCTCGAATCTGGCGCGCTATGACGGCGTGCGCTATACGCGCCGCTCAGAGGCCGCAGGCACTTTGCAGGAAATGTATCGTCAGACGCGCGATGAAGGGTTCGGCGCGGAATGCAAGCGCCGGATCATGCTGGGGACCTATGTGCTCAGCTCCGGCTACTACGACGCCTATTATCTGAAGGCCCAGAAAGTGCGGGCGCTGGTCGCCCAGGATTACGCGCAGGCTTTCGCCCAAGTGGACGCGATCGTGGGTCCGGTGTCGCCCTTCCCGGCGTTCAAGCTGGGGGAGAAGGTGGACGACCCCACGGCCATGTATCTTTCCGATATCTACACGGTCACCGGCGACCTGGCGGGGATCCCTTGCATGAGCGTTCCGGCCGGGAAAACCGCGGCAGGATTGCCGGTGGGGCTCCAGGTTCTGGCGAATCATTTTAACGAGACGACCATGTTTCGGGTAGCGGATGCGTACCAAAAAGCATCTTCGACTTGAGAGAGAATCAGACTATGCCTTTTACCTTACCTGCATTGCCCTACGCTCCGGATGCACTGGAGCCGCATATCGACAAGATGACCATGGAGATTCATCACGGCAAGCATCATAACGCCTACGTGACGAATCTGAACAAGGCGCTGGAATCGGCGCCGGCGCTGGCGTCCAAGAGTATCGAGGAACTGCTGGCCAACAACTGTGCCATCGTGCCGGAGAACATTCGCACTGCGGTTCGCAACAACGGCGGCGGGCACTGGAACCACAGCATGTTCTGGCAGATCATGGGACCCGGCAAGGGCGGCGCTCCGGTGGGGAATGTGGCGTCGGCGATCACCGGAGCCTTCGGAAGTTTCGACACGTTCAAAGAGAAGCTGTCGGCGGCCGGTGTGGCTCGGTTCGGCTCGGGCTGGGCCTGGCTGATCAAGACGGCATCGGGTCTGGAGATCATGTCGACGCCCAATCAGGATAATCCGCTGATGGAAGGCAAGCATGCGGTGCTGGGTGTGGACGTGTGGGAGCACGCGTACTACCTGAAGTATCAGAATCGGCGTCCGGACTACCTGGTCGCATGGTGGAACACCGTGAACTGGCAGGAAGTGGAGACGCGGTTTAACGCCGGGCGTTGATTTCTACTTCAGGAGCGCGGCGACGGCCGCGACGCCGGCCTTCGCGCAGGCATCGTCCTTCTCCTGGCTGGACCCCGAGCTGCCCACGCCTCCGATGATGTCATTGCCCACCTGGATGGGCACGCCCCCGCCCAGCGCCAGGATATCGGCGATGTCGCGCTGCGCGGCATAGCTCGGATCGCTGGTGCGTTTCTGAAACTCGAGCGTGGTCGAGCGGAACATGCGCGCGGTGTATGCCTTGCGCCGGGCCATCTCGGCCTGCTGCGCGGTGGCCTGCTCATCGCGCAGGATCACCATCACCTGGCCGGCGCGATCGACCACGGCGACCGCGGTATTGTAGCCCTGGGCCTTGCACGACGCCAGCGCGGCTTCCGCGATGGTCTTAGCCATGGCCAGAGACAGATTACGCTGGGTGACCAAACCCTGGGCGGCCGCGAACGTCGAAAAGGTTGAGGCCAGGGCAATTGCCAGCAAGGTCTTAAACATGTAGGACATAGCACCTCCAGTCGGCTGATCGATTATACCCGAATCGCGGCCGGATCCAAGCGTTCTTGAAACCAATTCAGCGCCGGACTCATCTAACTGATTAGAACCGGGTTAACATAGTATTTTCAGTCATGCAGTGGCATATCATCAATCACCGCGATTACATTGACGGTCCTTTCGAGACCTATGAGGCTGCCGTGCGCGAAGCCTGTGCCCTGGGGAAAGAGACGCGCGTCGAGCCCCGGGTGCGCCGCCGGGCCGAAGATTTCTTCGTCTATAAGCCTCCCTACGATCGCCAGGAACACTGGCAGCCAGAATACTGGATATGCACGAAAGAGGCGGCCATCGCCGAGGGCATCTCCGAGGACATTTTCGTGCAGCCGCTGCTCGAGACCTGGCGATAACAATCTGCTGAGCCTGCATCCCCACGGTAACGGAGCAGTCCCGGCCGCATCTGAATAAAGGGTGATTATAAAAATGATGCGCTTTATTCCATTCGTGTTGGTTGTGGCGGGACTGGCCCTGGGCCAAGCGGTTCCGGCTGAGTATGACGGCGTGCTGAAGTCGTTGGGCAAGCAGGGGGATTTCAAGGACAACGTCCTCAAGGTCAACATTCCCCGCAACGATCTCAAAGTGACCATCGACGGGATCGCGACTCCCACTCCCTTCGGATTCGGCGGATGGCTCGCCATGACCAAGGGCGACGGCGGAATGGATGTGATGATGGGCGACCTGGTGCTGTTGGAAGATGAGGTCAACCCGGTCATGTCCGCGCTGCTCAATAACGGCCTGGAGGTCACGGCCCTTCACAACCACTTCTTCTTTGAGAGTCCCCGGATCTTTTACATGCACGTTCATGGGCATGGAAAAGCGGCCGAACTCGCGAAGATGGTGAAACCGGCCCTGGATTTGATCGGCAGCGGAACGCCTGTCCATCAAAGCTCGGTGACGGGTGGAAACTCGAATGTTTCCGGCGGGCAGATCGACACCGCGAAGATTGCCAGGATTGTGGGGCATGAAGGCGAGCAGAACGGCATGGTGTTCAAAATCACCGTGGGCCGCGATGATCTCAAGCTAAAAGACATGGGCGCACCGGTCAACGCTCGTATGGGGCTGAACACCTGGGCAGCTTTCTACGGCAGTGACGCGAACGCGGAAATCGCCGGTGACGTGGCCATGCTCTCCGGCGAGATCACCCCCGTGCTCAAGGCTCTGCGCTCGAACGGCCTCAACGTGGTGGCGATGCACAATCACATGACCGCCGGCCAGCCCGCGATCTTTTTTCTGCACTACTGGGGAACCGGATCAACCGAGAAACTCGCCAACGGGTTCAAGGCTGCGTTGAACGAATTGGGTAAATCCCCTCACTCGCACTAGAGAAGTTTGGCAGATCCAGACGTGGTCCAATAGCGGTATGAGCAAATCTGCCGTTGTGGCAGTTGCCGGGATCGCACTCTTCTGCGGCATCGGCGCTGCACAGAACAAGCAAGCCGCGGCGGTGGACACCACCCGATTGATCGATTCCATCCAGGGCCCCAACCTGTTTAGAGCGTATTGCGCGGTCTGCCATGGTGCGAATGCCAAGGGTGGCGGACCCATGGCGAAGTCCCTTAAAACCGCGCCGCCCGACCTGACCCGCATCACTGCCCGCAACAACGGCATGTTCCCGCTGGCGAAAGTCCGACGGATCATCTCGGGCGAAGACTCTCTGGGGGCCGGGCACGGAACCAAAGAGATGCCCGTGTGGGGTCCCATCTTTTCGCAAGTCTCCTGGGACCTGGATCTGGGGCGGGTGCGCATCGATAATCTGGCGCGCTACCTGGAAACTCTCCAAGGCAAGTAATTCTTCCATGGACGCTCCCGCGACCCGGCGCGATTTGCTGAAATGGTCGGTGACGACACTCATGCTGGCTCAAGGAGAAGAGGCGACCGCCGCGGGAGGCAGAACCGCTCTCCTGATCGATCCGGTGTACAAGCAGCACGACACCGGGCCGGGACATCCGGAACGGCCGGAGCGCTACGACGCAGTCACGCAGGCGTTCGACCGCGCCGGATTGACGAAGTCTCTGCTGCACGTGCCTCCGCGCGCGGCCACCGAAGACGAGATTGCTTTGTGCCACACCCGCCCTTACATCCAGACCGCGAAGCGCGATATCGCTTCGGGTGCGCGGAAGCTCAGCACCGGAGACACGACCATTAGTCCGAAATCGTGGGAAGTCGCACTCACGGCCGCCGGCGGGTTGATGAACACAGTGGATGCCGTGTTCGAGAAGAAGGCCGTGAATGCCTTCGCCGCGGTGCGCCCT
>DATIRX010000332.1:0-3478 GCA_035469225.1 Bryobacteraceae bacterium | reverse complement strand
GACTCCCGGCGACACCCACACGGATGAAATGCTGGTGGTGTATCTTCCGGCTTCCAAGATCCTGGTGGAAGGAGATTCCTACAGCCCCAACGATCCCAAAGCGAAGCCGTCGCCTGTTCCTCCGAATGCCATGAACCTGTATAACAATATCCAGCGGCTGAAGCTGAACGTGGCCACCATCGCGCCAATCCACGGACGCGGCGCGGTTCCCTACGCGGAGTTCCTGACATTCATCGGAAAACGATAACATGCGGAGCACACTTCCCTGCTCCGCAGTTGCTCTCCTGGGTCTGCTCAACGGTTGCGCCAGCCGCACGAATCCGGCAGCAGACTTCGAAAAGCTGACCCAGGACTTTATCTACGGAGCACTGGCGCTGTCTCCGGTGAGCGCCACGGGGAACGGATACCACGTCCACAACGGCGTTCCGCTGGACGAACTCGTTGACGACTACAGCGCCGGAGGCCTGGATCAGCAGCGGAACTTCTACAAAGATTTCCAGATGCGCATCGCCGCACTGGATGCCTCGAAGCTCGACCGGGAGCAGCGCGTGGATCTGGACATCCTCCGGAACAACATCGAGCTGGGGCTGCTGGAGCTGGACACGATCCAGAGCTACAAGCACAACCCGACGATCTACGTCGAGCTGGCGGGCAACGCTCTGTTCACGCCGTACATGCTGAACTACGCGCCTCTCGAAAAGCGCTTCGATCACATTACCAGGCGTCTGGAGCGGCTGCCCGCGCTGTTCGACCAGGCCAAGGCCGCGCTGGTGGATGCGCCGGAAGTCTGGAATCGCGTGGCGCAGGAAGAGAACGATGGGAACATCGGCCTGATCGACAAGACGCTGCGCGACGCCGCGCCGGAATCGAAGAAGGCGGCCTATGGGCAGGCGGCCGGCAAGGCGCTGGCTGCCGTGCGGGACTTTAACTCTTTCCTCAAAGGAAACCTCTCCGCCCGCACTTCGGACTGGCGTCTGGGCAAGGAGAGATACGCCCGAAAGTTCGCACTGGTCCTGGCGTCGGGACGCGCGCCCGAAGACTTGCTGGCCGCGGCCGAGGCCGATCTGAAAGCGGTCCGTGCCCAGATGGTAACGCTCGCCGCTCCCAAGACCGTCGAGCAGGCGCTGGCGGATATCGCGAAACAACATGCCACTCCCGATACCTACCTCGCCAAGGCAAAGGAGACGCTGCGTCAGGCGACGGCCTTCGTCAAGGAGAAGGATCTGTTGACGCTGCCTTCGCGCTCAAACCTGGACGTGATCGAGACGCCCGAGTTCATGCGCGGTATCTACGGCGTCGGCGGATTCAACGCCGCGCCTCCGCTCGAGCCGCAGCTCGGTGCGTTCTACTGGATCACGCCCATTCCCAAGAACTGGCCGGCCGCGCGCGTGGAATCGAAACTCCGGGAATACAACAACTATGGACTGCAGCAGTTGACCATCCATGAAGCCATGCCGGGCCACTACGTTCAACTGGAGTATGCCAACGACGTACAGCCCGTCTCACGCCGCCTGCTGCGGACCATCTTCGCGAATACTCCGTACGTGGAAGGGTGGGCTGTGTACACCCAGCAGATGATGTCGGACGCAGGATACCTGAACGGCGACAAGGGTCTTTGGCTGACGTTTTATAAACAGATCCTGCGCGTGCTGGCGAACACGATTCTGGACGTTCGTCTTCAAACCATGGGCATGACCGATCAACAGGCGCTGGACCTGATGATGAAGGACACCTATCAGGAAAAGGAAGAAGCGACCGCCAAGCTGCAGCGCGCCCAGCTATCCTCCTGCCAGTTGCCGACGTACTTTGTCGGATGGAAGGGATGGCTGGACGTCCGCGAGCACTACAAACAGCGCAAAGGGAGCGGGTATTCGCTGAAGGAGTTCCACGAGCGGGCGTTGAAAGAGAGCGGCGTGCCATTGCCGGCGTTGGAGGTCTTATTGCAGTAGAGCCACGTTATTGCAGTAAGCGGCTGGCCTGGGCGATGCGAACAGCCGAGCCTGAAGCCATCGATTCGTAATAGCCCACGAACCGCTTGGGTTCCGGTGCGTCGTAAGGCTTCAGATTGTTCGCCCAGCGATAGCCGATCGGCTGGAACATGAGTTCCGCTTCGATCTGAAATGGTCCCTGCGCATTCGCCACATTCATCGAGTAGCGGATCTTGTCGCCGCCGGCGACGAAGTCCTGGTCCTGGGCCGCTGCGCCGAGAACGGCAATCTCCGCGTCCGCGCCCTGCTTATTAAAACCGCGCGGCAGCAGGCGGTTATCTTTGATGAAGCGGACCGCGGTCAGCAGACCGGTGGTGACCTTGCCCCCTTGATCCACCATGATGTCCTCGTAAATCTGGACCTGGTAGGGCGCGCTGATCTCGGTATAGTGTGGTTCGTATTTCGCGGCATCCGCGTCGTTATCGTTGCCGCGGATGAGGCCGCTCGGATCGAGGGCGCCGGATTCAAATACCGCACGGCCGTTGCGATCCTTCACCGTCACGTGCAGCCAGGCCCGGCGCGACGGATAGGCCGTCGGAAACTTGTGGCCGCTCAGATTCTGGATAGTGATGTCGGCCTGCACACGTCCCGCGCCTGCCGTCACATTGTCGATGCCAATCTGCGCCGTCTTCGTTTGCAGATGCTCGATGGTCCGGCTGGCGGCGGCTTCGAACTCCTCCGGCAGCGCAGCCACGTTCAGATCGGCGCGATAGCGGTTGAGCATTCTCAGGATAAAGAAGTTTCCTCCCAGGAACACGTGCCGGGAAGCATCTTCGCGCGTCACACCAAGCACCTTGGTGATGGCCACGGGTTCCTGGATCGCCGGCATGTGGCAGCTCTGGCAGCTCTGCTTGTCCTTGTACTCGCTGTTCAGCCACTCCTGGTAGGGCATCTGCTCGGGAAGCTCGCCGATCACCTTCCCGTCCGGTGCCAGGGCCTTGGTGATCAAAGTGTGACAAGTCGCGCACAGCTCCGACTGCTTGATGTGGTCCGATTGCGTGGGTTTATATCCGCCGGTGGACGAACGCATGATGCGGTTCTGCCCGTTTTCGATCTTGTAGGGCCCGTATTCCTCACGCTCGCCGAGCTTGCGAACCGTATCCACCACGAAGCCGCCCACCAGGCTCTCGCGGGTTCCCAGCTTGTCTTTCGCAATCTGGTGGCACAGAGAACAGGAGACGCCGTCCTGAGCCAGCCTGTCCTCGCGCTTGGCACCTGGATCAAACCCATCGAAACCCAGATGCGCGAAGATCTCGCCTTCGCGGCCGTTCGCGTTGGCCTCGTATCGCGCCATGGGCATGTGGCACTTGGAGCATTCGTCCTGGATTTCCTTGGAAGCTGTGGGGTGATCGATGATCTCGCGCCGCACGCCGGACTGCCAGTACGGGTCGCGCGCCGCGTTGGCCATCATGGTGGGACGCCAAGAGAAGCCGATGGATACGTCTTCGCCGGCGGACGTGCTGAGCCCGTTGTGACAGGCAAAGCAGCGG
>DATIRX010000331.1:0-4329 GCA_035469225.1 Bryobacteraceae bacterium | reverse complement strand
CCCGGCGTCGAGCAGCCTGCGGATCACCGCCGCGCTGCCGTTTGTAGCCGCGAAGTATAAGGGGGTGAAGCCGTAGCGATCCTTGGCCTTCACGTTGGCGCCCGCCTGGATCAGCAGGCTGACCGTGTCGAGATCGTCTTCGTTAGCGGCCCAGTGCAGCGCCGTGGCGCCATCTGGGAGAGTCGCGTTTAGGTCCGCCTTTTGTTGGATCAAGGCCCGAACCGCGGCGTTGTCCTGACGCATGGCGGCTTCCGCGACGCGGGTGTCCGCTCCGAAGCCCGCCGCCGGCAACCAAACCATCCACAGCGCGGCGCACGTAAATCGCATGGTCAAGCTCCCGATTTCAGCTCCATCAATAACCCGTTCAGATCCTTAAACCGGACCACGTCTTCATCGCCGGCGGGAACCACCTCGACACCCGCCTTCTTAAGCTTCTCGGTCACTGCCTTTTTATCGAATCCGGCCACGCGCACGCATATATGATGGACGCTCGGCTTCTCCCCGGAAGTTACCGGCTCCAACCCCAGCTTCGTTCTGACGACCTGGAACCAGACGCGAGCCGGTTTGGCCGTTTTCGACGCTTCCGGGCCGAAAATCTTGCGGTAATGCGCAGTGGATTTTTCCAGATCCGATACGCGCAGCATGATGTGGTCGGTGGCGATCGCCTGCACCAGCGCGTCATCCTGGGAGATCCGCCTGGAGGGAATGATACTGCCCGCTAATCCACCCGGGACGCCGAGAAGCTGCAACCGCAATCCGTCCGGATCGGCCGCCATTCCCAGACCGCCCGCGCCCGTCAAGGTAATCCCGGCCGCTTCCATAAGCTTCCGGGCTTCGCCGCCCGCGTAACCCTCGGTCAGAACGCAGAAATGATCGATGCGCGGCTCGGTGACGTCTTTATTACCGCCGAAGGCGAGGTAGGACGTTCCCAGTCTCACGTAGAACCGGGGCGGGGCCTCGCGTTCCTGAAACAGTTGCGGATCGAATATGCGGCCGTAAAACTCGGCGGCCGCCTTGGGGTCGGCCACAGTCATTCCGTAGTGTTCCAGACCGGTGTTTTTGAGCGGAAGTTCGGCGGCTTGCCCGGTGCGGTTTGCGATCCAAACAGCAGCCCCGGCGCCCAGAAACTGCAGAGCGTGGCGCCGGGTGTATCGGTTTGTGTTCACGATTCTACTTTAGAACGAAAACCGCATCTCGAGAGTGCCCTGGCGGGGCGGCAGGAAGGTGCTGCCACCCTGGTAGTTGACGAAGCCGTACCCCGAGGTAAGCAGGCCCGCGGAACTGGTCACCGTCGCAGCCAGAGGAGTCGTTGCTGTTGGGTTCTGCATCTGAGTCCGGTTCAAGATATTCGTGAAGTTCATCCGGAAGGTCAGCTTCATCGGATGCGTGTCGGTTCCGAACTGGAAGATTCGGCCGAGGGTCACCGACTCCGCTGGCCGGCGCTGGTAGCGGTAGTCGTTGTAGTACGGAGACGCGGTACCCCACTGCCCGGGTGCCGGATTAGCCCAAGCGTCTTTATTCAGGACCAGATCCTTGGTCGGATCGATGCAGTGGCAGTTGAGATCCTTCAGGAACGGATTGACTCCTTCAACCCGATTGAAGTACGTGTTTCGCCCTCCATTCAACGTGCCCAGGTTGTTGGTGGACGTCGGCGACAGAATCGGCAGGCCGCTGGCGTAGCTCAGCGTTGCCCCCACAGCCCAGTCGCGTAAGACATGCGAAACGATCTTGTTGCCCGGAGTCGCGGGCACGCGGTAATTGATCGAGAGAGTGCTCACCAATGGCCGCGAGAAGCCCGAGAGCGACTTGGTGGTAGAGCGGTTGAACACGTCGTTCACGGTGCCGCCCTCGACTCCTTGCTGGAGTTCCTTGGCCCAGGTGAATACATACTGCGCTTCCAGCCCGTGCCAGACACGCTGCGTAACCTTGGCTTGCAACGAGTCATACCAGGTTTTGCCTTGCGGCGCCCACAGAGGGCTCAGCCCGCTGACGAATTGCGGGAAGGGCCGCAGGGACTGCGCCACGCTGCCGCTGAACCCCGCGTAGGGCAGCTTGTTCTGGAAGCGGCCAGCGCCGGGCGCTGTGATCTGGGAGGTGAGAATGGTCCGATCCGCGGCGCTGTTGATATCCAACCCGGCTGCCTTGAGGGCCTGATCCGAGATCGCGTTGTAGTTATTCAAAATCGTGCTCGGCCACCAGACGCCTCGGTTGGCGACATAGGAAGCTTCGACAACCGTGTTGCGGGTGATTTCACGCTGAAGCCCGATGCTCCATTGAATTTGCCGCGGGGGACGTCCTGCGTTCTGGTCGACAACGGAAGCCGGGCCGCTGCCCGGGACTGTAGAACTCGGATAGACCCCTGGGGATAGATTGGGCCACCCAACCAAATTGGCCGACGGCACTCCGGTTTGCAGCTGCATCGCAGCATCGCCAAAAACCGACCACGTGAACGCGTTGCTTACGCCGGCAACCCCTGTCCCGGTAGCTGCAGTGGCTGTGCCGTCGTAGGTGACTCCGAAACCGGCGCGGAACACCGTCTTGGGCGTGATCTGGTACGCAACTCCCAGGCGCGGAGCGAACGCCCAGGGGTAGTTCTTGGCAAACTTGCAGTTGCAGGTCTGCTCGTAGATGGTTGCCCCAGGATAGCCTCCCACGGTCGGATTCGCCACTTTTGCCGCCAGGGTCGGCATGCGGCCGTACTGCTCGCGCGGATAGGTGTCGTAGTCATAACGCATTCCATAGTCGAGAGTCAGCTTCCGCGTGACTTTCCAGGAATCCTGCGCATAGAAGCCCAAGAATCGCTTGCCGGTTTTCAAGTCTACGGGCGGATTGACGGTTGCGGTGTTCACCAGTCCCAACAGGAAGCTGGCATAGGGGAAGCCCATGGTTCCGGCACCCAGCGTCGACGATTGCACCGCAGCGCAAGTCGTGGCAGTCGCGCAATTCGAAAGCTGCGACGTCTGATTCGACGAGAAGGCGAAATTTCCGTTCGTCGCGGTCAAACTGTGAAGCGGATAACCAAACGTGCGCAGCTCGCCGCCGAACTTATAGGTGTGGTTGCCATTCACCCAGGTCAGCGTGGTGCCGTAGGTGGGCGTAAATTGTTTGGTAAGCGACTGGGCCGCTCCGACGCCGGGGCCCATGGGAACCATCCCGCCGTTGGACGTGCTGGTTAGTCCGGTGAGCGTTGGAAAGCGTTTGCCCGGATTGGGCGGGCCAAACAGCCCGATGCTGCTCTGATCGAAATTGGTGGTCGGGGAGTGATCGTCGAGCAGGTACTGCAAGGAGCCGACTCCCACGTGCCATAGCATCGTCGGCGAGATCGTGTAATCGAAATTCAAACGCCAGTTCATCGATCGGCTGAAGGTTCCGCGGGTTTGCGTAATCGTAGCGGGCAGCCCTTCGGAGAGATTCAGGCTCGTAGAGTATTGCGCGCCGCTGCCGTTGGTCGTCCAGGTTCCGGAGATCTTGGCCTTAGAGCTCAACTGGTGATCGATCTTGACGGACTCGTTGGTGGTCACGCGGTCTGTCGGGAAGTTCGGCAGGAGGTTCCCCGTGAGCCGGCTGGGGTCCGACGGATTCGGAATCAGCGCTTGGACCGCGGACGAAACCTTGTCGAACCGGGCCAAAGGGATCACGTTGCCGACAAACTGCGTCCGAACCGGCACTCCACCCACGGTGGCTTTGGTCTGAGGATCGTAGACCATTCCGTCGATAATCGTGTTGCCCAGGGGATCCGTGCCTAGGTTGCGGCTCGCATTAAGCGCCTGGGCGAAATTCCCCCCGCGGTAAGCGGCCGTCGGAACGGTGATGGCGGTGTCGTTGACCGCGAAGAACTCGCGGAACTGTTCCTTGTTGTAGAAGAAGAAGGTCTTGTCTTTTCCGTTGTACACCTTGGGAATCCACACGGGACCACCGAGGCTGTAGCCGTAATTGTTGCGCCGGATGCGCGGTTTCACGTTGCTGAAAGGCGTGGAGCCGTTGAAGGCCTCGTTCGCCAGGTAATCAAAGCCGCCGCCGTGATACTGGTTGGTGCCGGACCGCATGGTAATGTTGAAGAGCCCGCCGCCCACCTGGCCGAATTCCGCTGCGAAATTGCTCGTCTGGATCGCGGTTTCCTGCATGGCGTCCACGCTTACGCCGGTACCCGCCTGCACGGCGTTGATCTGATTCGTCCCGTCCATTCCGTCGATGGTGGTGCGCTGTGTGCCGTTGGGCGCACCATTGATGCGCGCGCCCGACGTGAATCCCGTCCCTGGAGCGAACGCGCCCGGGATGAGCTGGATTTCCGTCATGTAGAACCGCATGCCCTGGCTGGAGGAAAACGTC
>DATIRX010000330.1:0-5194 GCA_035469225.1 Bryobacteraceae bacterium | reverse complement strand
ATGTATCCATGGGAATCGACTGCGACTCCAGCCTTTTCAAGTCCCAGATCGTCTGTATTCGGACGACGACCGACGGCCAGCAACAGGTGAGAGCCGCGGGCTTCAGAGACGTTTCCATCCAGATTTGCAATGATCTCGTCGCCCTGCTTCGTGATGCTCCTGCACTTGGTGCCGAGGCAGACTTTGATCCCTTCGCGCTCCAGAATGTCGAGAATTGCGGCGGAAACGTCCTCGTCTTCTCGCGCGATTAGCCTCGGGCCGCTTTCGATGACCGTCACCTGACTGCCAAAACGGCGGAACATCTGGGCGAACTCCAGACCGATGTAACTGCCTCCCAGAATGACCAGGTGTTTGGGCAGAAAATCGACCTGCATCATCGAACTGTTGGTCAGAAATGGAACCTGGTCCAGCCCGGGAATGGGCGGCACCACTGCGCGTCCGCCCACGTTGAGGAACATCTTGCCGGCGGTCAGCCGCGCATCGCCCACGCTCACTTCGCGCGAAGACTCCAATCGCGCGTGGCCCTGATACACCGTACAGTTGGGCAATTTCCTCAACCCCGATTCCACGCTGTGGCTGGACGCGCCGGATATCTCGTCCTTCCGCGCCTTCACTCGCTTCATGTCCATGCCGACGGGCCCGCCGATGGCCACGCCGAATTCCGCCGCCCGGCCGGCCAGATGCGCCGCGTAAGCGCTCGCGACCATGGCCTTGGTCGGGATACACCCGGTATTCACACAGGTTCCGCCGAACAATCCCCGTTCCACGATGGCGATATTCATCCCCGCAGCACTCAGGCGCCGGGCCAAAGACGGACCGGCCTGCCCTGTGCCGATAACAATGGCGTCATAAGCAATGGTCATTGGATGATGTCCCCGGACGTGGGGTCGCTCTTATTATCACTATTCGTGGCGGGTTGCCTCCCGGGGCCGCCTACGTTAGCATTCAGCCTAGGGGAACAGGTGCCGAAGAGTCTGTGGATCGCAACGTTTTTGCTGGGCGCAGCCTGCTGGGCCCAGAACCCGCAGTTCCTCCAGCAATACTGCGTCACCTGCCACAATCAGCGCCTAAAGACCGGGGGACTCACGCTCGAAAGCATGGATACGGCGAAGGTTCCCGCCGACGCTGAGACCTGGGAAAAAGTGGTGCGGAAATTGCGCACCGGCGCCATGCCTCCTCCGGGGATGCCCCGGCCGGATCCAATTACCCTGTCAGGATTCGTCTCGTCGATCGAAACCAAGCTCGATAGCACGGCGCAAGCCATGCCGTATGCCGGCCGTCCGCTGCTTCACCGCATGAATCGTGCCGAGTACGCCAACGCGATTCGCGATTTGCTGAACCTCGAAGTGGACGCGGCCGCTCTGCTGCCTCCCGACGATTCGGCCTACGGCTTCGACAATATTTCCGACGCCTTGGGCTTATCTCCCTCCCTCCAGGAACGCTATCTGTCGGCTGCGGCGAGCATCAGCGCGCTGGCGGTCGGCGATCCGCACGTGAAACCGGCCGCGGCTACGTACCGGCTTCGCCAGGACCTCTCGCAGAACCAGCACATTGAGGGGCTGCCCCTGGGAACCATCGGGGGAATTCGGGTGCACTACAACTTTCCGCTGGACGGCGAATACGAGTTTCAGGCCAAGCTGTATCGGACCAACCTGAACATCATGCGCGGGCTCGAATTCGCCCATCAGGTGGAGTTCACAGCGGGCGGCCAACGCATCCATCTCGCCGACATCGGCGGACCCTCCGATCTGGCGTCGCTGTTCGAGAAACCGACCGAAACCGGCGATGCCGTGGATGCGCGGTTGCGCGTTCGCGTAAAAGTCAACGCTGGACCCCGCGATGTAACGGTAGCGTTCCTCGAGGGTCCCCAGGTCGAACGTCCGGAGCGGCTCCAGCCATTCCAGCGCAGCTCCACCGATAATTTCGACTGGAGCGGGTGGCCGCACATCCAGACGCTTTCGATCACCGGTCCGTTTCATCCGACAGGTCCCGGTGATACGCCCAGCCGGCGGCGAATCTTCACATGCCGCCCCGCCAAGGAGACCGAGGAATCGGCCTGCGCCCGGCGGATTCTTGCGGCGATTGCCCCCAAGGCGTACCGCCAGCCGATCAGCGACGCCGATCTTGGACGGATTCTCAGCTTCTACGAATTAGGCCGGCGGGACGGCCGTTTCGAAGCCGGAATCGAGCTCGCGCTGGAACGGATTCTCGCCAGTCCGAAGTTCGTATTGCGGGTGGAGAAGGATCCCGCCAATGCGGCGCCCGGCTCGGTGTATCGCGTAAACGACCTGGAGCTGGCGTCGCGCCTGTCGTTCTTCCTCTGGAGCAGCATTCCGGATGACGAACTGTTGACCGTGGCCGCCGCCGGCAAGCTGCACGAGCCAGCAGTGCTGCGAAAGCAAGCGCTGCGCATGTTAGGCGACCCGAAGTCGCATGCGCTGGTCAGCAATTTCGCCGGTCAGTGGCTGCAGTTGCGAAATGTGCGCAACGTGCTGCCCAACTCGGATCAGTTCCCGGATTTCGACGACAATCTCCGTCAGGCATTCCAGCGCGAGACCGAGCTGTTCTTCGAGAGCATCCTCAACGAAGATCGCAGCGTGCTCGATCTTCTGACGGCGGACTATACGTTCCTCAACGAACGCCTGGCCCGGCATTACGGAATCCGCGGGATCTACGGCAGCCAGTTCCGCCGCGTGGCCGTCACCAGCGACGTTCGCAGAGGATTGCTGGGGCAAGGCAGCATCCTGGCCGTGACCTCGCACGCCGAGCGTACTTCGCCGGTGGTCCGCGGCAAGTGGATCCTCGAGAATATCCTGGGCATGCCGGTGCCTCCGCCTCCGCCGGATGTTCCCCAGCTTCGCGAGAACAAAGACCGGGAGAAGCCTCTCACCATGCGCGAGCAGATGGTGGAGCATCGCGCCAACGCTGTGTGCGCCAGTTGTCACAAGACCATGGATCCGATCGGACTGGCGCTTGAGAATTTCGACGCCGTGGGCGCGTGGCGGACGCGCGACGCGGGAGGACCCCTTGACGTTTCCGGAGAATTGGCCGATGGAACGAAGGTGAACGGTGTGATCGATCTGCGGAATTCGATGGTGGCCCGGCCTGAGATGTTCGCCGGCACGCTCGCCGAGAAGCTCCTGATCTACGCGCTGGGACGCGGCCTGGATTATCGCGATATGCCCGCACTGCGCGGGGTGGTCCGTGAGGCGGCGCAAAACAACTATAGAATGTCTTCCGTGATTCTGGGCGTGATCCGCAGCGTACCGTTCCAGATGCGTACGTCGTATTCTAAGGAGCCAGGTAAGGATTAATGAAGTCGATATCTCGCCGAACCGTGCTGAGGGGCGCCGGAGCCGCCCTGGCCTTGCCGTTCCTGGATGCGATGGTTCCCGCCTTCACCCCCCAGGCCAAGGCCGCCGCGATCCCATCCATGCGTTTCGGAGTGGTCTATTTTCCCAACGGCGCGATCATGCAGCAGTGGACTCCGAAGACGGTGGGCGCCGGGTTCGAATTCACTCCCATCCTGAAACCGCTGGAGCCGTTCAAAGATTCGCTGGCGATCGTTACGAACCTGACACGCTCGCGTCCCGGCAGCGTCATTGGCGACCACGCCGTGAGCTGTGCCGGATTCCTTACCGGCGTATGGCCCAAGCGCACGGAGGCCGAGGACGTGCTGGCCAACACGACCATCGACCAGGTGGTGGCGCAAAAGATTGGGCAGGACACGCCTCTACCGTCGCTGGAGCTGGCCACCGAGGATTTCACCGGCTATGTCGGCGCCTGCTCGCCGGGATTCAGCTGCTCTTACATGAACACGATTTCGTGGAAGACGCCCACGACGCCGCTGCCGATGGAGACCAATCCGCGCACGGTATTCGAGCGCCTCTTCGGCGGCTCCGGCGGCGCGGCTGAGCGCCGGGCGAGACTCGCCACCGAGCGTAGCATCCTGGATTCGATCGCCCAGGACGCCAGCGATCTGCAGCGTACTTTAGGCGGGCGCGATCGCGCGCGCGTCAGCGACTATCTGGACAATCTTCGCGAGATCGAGCGCCGTATCCAGCGCACGGAATCCCAGCAGGCCGCAGAAACCGTCCTGGAGGCTCCCGTGGGCGTGCCGGATTCCTTCGAGGAGCACGTCGGCTTGATGTTTGACCTGATCGCGGCGGCGTATCAGGCCAATGTGACCCGTGTGTTCACCTTCATGCTTTCTCGCGAGCTCAGCCAGCGGACGTATCCGCAGCTGGGCGTCAGCGAGCAGCATCATTCGGTTTCACACCATCAAAATAACGCGGAAAAGATGGCCCAGGTGGTTAAGATCAATACCTACCACGTGGAATTGTTCGCGAAATTCCTTGAAACCCTGCGTAAGACCGAAGACGGTCCCGGATCGCTGCTGGATCAGTCGCTGATCTTTTACGGCGCGGGCATGGGTGATTCAAATGGCCATGCCACCGATCCTCTGCCGGTGGTTGCGATCAGCGGGAGTCTCCAAGGCCACCGGCATATCGAGCTTCCCAAGCGCACCCCCGTCGGAAATCTCTGGCGCACCGTGGCGGCGAAATACGATACTCCCATCGAACACTTTGGCGACAGCACGGGGATGGTCGATGGGCTTTTATAGATGCTTGCCGCTGGCCGTTCTGGCGTTCACGCTTGCAGCCGCGGACGACCCGGACGGGACCACTCCGCTGCACTGGGCAGTTCGCGGCAATGATGTGGATGCCGTGCAACGCCTGCTCCGAGCGGGAGCGAATCCGGATGCCGCGAATCGCTACGGCGTCACACCGCTGTCGCTGGCCGCCACCAACGCCAGCGCACCGCTGATCCAGGCGCTTTTGCAGGCCGGCGCGCACCCCACCGGATCGATCCTGATGACCGCGGCGCGCACCGGCAACCCAGAGATCGTCCGGATGCTGATCGCCCGCGGCGCAGATGCGAATGCACGCGAAAGTTCGCTGGGCGAAACCGCGCTCATGTGGGCCGCCGCCGAGAATCACCCCGAGGCAGTTCGGGCGCTGATCGAACACGGCGCGGATCCCAACGCGCGATCCGAGAAGCTGACCTATGCCAAGGATCGATTCGGACTGGAAGGCGTCACCACGATCCTGCCTCGCGGGAGCTGGACCGCGCTGATGTACGCTGCCCGGCAGGGATCCCTCGAAGCCGCGCGCGCGCTGGCCGATGCCGGAGC
>DATIRX010000329.1:0-2888 GCA_035469225.1 Bryobacteraceae bacterium | reverse complement strand
CGAAATCTATTAGAGGCTGTGGTTTCCAGCAAAATGGACCGCCTTGTCTTGTTCGACCTGAGCCGGTTGAGCCGCGATGTCGGCGACAGTCACGCTGTGCGAAAACAGATTGTCCGTAAGCTAGGCATCCCGATTGTCAGTATCCGCACAGGCCGCATTTCCGATGGAACCAGCGAGAGCGAGTTCCGAGATAATCTCGATGCGACCTTGGATGAGAATGAGGTCGCAAAGATTTTAGAAAGGACCACCCGGGGACGCCGTACGTGGGCTGAACGCGGATATTGGCAAGGTGGAACTGTCGCCTTCGGTTATCGGGCCGAACGCAGGACCACTGAAGAAGGCGGCAAGCGTACTTTGCTGGTTCTGGAGATAGCGCCAATTCCTGGGCACCCGGAATTAACTGAAGTCAAGGTGATTCGGATCATCTACCGGAAGCTGGTGGAAGGTTGGAGTGCGCAGCGTATTGCGGATTACCTCAACAGTCGCGGGATACCGGCGCGTATCCTGCGGGAAGGGCGCAAAAAGTTTGGAGCGCACTATTGGCGGCCCAGCCGGATTGTCGATCTAGCAAGAAATCCAATCTATAAGGGTGAATTCGTTTACGCCAAGCGCCGCAATGTAACCGAGGATGGAGTGCGCCAGCGCCTGTTGAAGAATGCCGAGGAAAAGCGGATTATCCAGCATGTGCCCGCCATTGTGAGCCCCCAATTATGGCAGCGGGCCTTTGACTCGCTGCGCGGTCATCAACTGACGCGGATGGCTCATAGCAAATTTCGATATCTTCTTTCCCGAATGCTGGTCTGCAGTGAGTGCGGGCGCCATTACGTGGGCGGTGGCGCTGCGATGTATAGATGTGTCGGTCGTACGCAAACACGGGAACGGGAGGTCGAGCTAGGTGGCAATCGTTGTTCCGCGAAACACGGAATCCGTATGGACCAAGTGGAGCCCGCCATCTGGGAGAAGGCCGCGTCGTTCCTGGCCAATCCTTTATTGCTACTGGAAGAACTGGAGCGGAACCTAGCTACCACGGACGACGAGGTCGCGATGAAGCGGGAGATTGCTCAGACTGAAGCGGCCCTGGTCCGTAACCGGGAAGTGGACCGGAATAACCTTCAGCATCTGAACGAGGGGATTATTCACCGTGGGGATTTCACCCTGGAACGGGGACGACTGGAAAAACAGCGGGCCGACCTGGAGGCGGAACTTGCGACCCTGCAGCATCAGGCACAGGCCAAACGGAATCGCAAGCAATCGTTACAGAGCGCCCGCGAGATGTTAGCGAGTCTTCAGGATTTCGCTGCGGACCCTGCTCCACCCTTCGAGGCCAAGCGTAACATTCTTGAGCTCCTAGTGGACTCCATCACCGTGTTTCCCGAGGGCCACGGGCATCGATTGGAAGTGACCTGGAGATTCCAGCCGGATGCGGAACGCCGTCAGGATCAGTGGAGAGCGGCTGACTTAGAGCCGTTAGCGCTAAACACTACGTCATAAGCAGACCGATTGTACATGCCAGCTCCAAAAAATCCGGGCCGCTCCACACCGTATCCCTGTGCGATCACACGGATTTCGCGCCCCGCACGACGGCGTTACCATAAAACATGGTTCCCCAAGCGATCGGCCTCCGCTACCCCGTCGGACAATTTGTTCTCCCGGACTCCACCACTGCCCAGGAACGCGCTGCCTGGATTCGCGAGATCGCGCGCGCCCCGCGCGACCTGCGCGCCGCGGTATCGAACCTCTCAGAAGAACAGCTCGACACTCCCTACCGGCCCGGCGGCTGGACCGTACGCCAGGTCGTGCACCATGTGCCGGAAAGTCACTTGAACGCCTTCATTCGCTTCAAACTCGCGCTTACAGAGGACCAGCCCACCATCAAACCCTATGACGAGGCGCGCTGGGCGATGCTGGCGGACAACGCCCTGCCTGTGGACGTATCGCTCGATCTGCTGGAAGCTCTGCACCTGCGCTGGGTGCGCCTGCTGGAATCCATGAGCGATGCAGACTTCCAGCGCCGCTTTGTGCATCCCGAGTCCGGGCCCTGGCGGCTGGATCAGTATCTCTCGCAGTACGATTGGCACGGACGCCATCACATCGCCCACATCACCGCATTGCGAAGCCGGATGGGGTGGTAGCGGCCGATCCCGAAATCCGGTTCAGTGCACCGAAGCTCTGAGCAGCGGGTCTATTGCGCCTGATAGCGCCGCGCGAAACTGGCCAGGCCGATCCGGTCCACCACAGCTTGCGCCTTCTGATACGCCGCGGCGTCCGGGAACGGACCAATCAGCACGCGAAACGTTTTTTCGCTTGGTCCCGTCGCGACGAACGAGTCCAGGCTGTGCTTGCGCAAGCCTTCCGCGATCACCGTCGCAACGCCCTTCTCCACAGCCCCTACCTGAATGTAGACCGCTTTCGCCACCGGGCTGGCGAACAGAGGCGCTTCCGCCACCGGGACCGTCGGAGTCGCCGGCAGCGATGCCTGTGCAGCCGGCAGCGCCGAAGGCGCCATCGTCGCTTCGATCAACGGAACGGGCGGCTGCTCCAGATTGATAATGGGGACCGGAGCTTCCTCGCGAGGCGCAATCGCCTTCCCCGCCAGGTACGACCCTCCCGAGCACAACGCGACCACCACCAGCGCCAGGAAACTCAGCGCCGCGGCCTGGCGTCGGCCTACGACCAGCTCGAAGTCCTCTTCGGTTCCCTCGGGAGATTCGTCAAACTCCAGAATGCGCTGCATCACTGGCGTTCTATCGGCGGGCAGCGCCGTGTCCTGTAGTACCCCTCAAGAACGGGTACCAATCGCGTGACGTTGTAGGGGCGAGGCACGCCTCGCCCGCTAAAGGTTTCGTTTCAAAAAATTGCAGATGTGATAGCCGGCAATGAACTTGAAC